>DATLCH010000109.1:0-7342 GCA_035526465.1 Candidatus Limnocylindrales bacterium
GATCCTAACGAGCCGATAACAAACACGCTGGCGATGCCGGTGGCATGAGCGATAAAGCCGCCGATGGACGGACCGAGGATATTGCCCACGTCGCCGGCGGCATTGTAAACCCCGGAAGCGAGACCGCGACGAACTTTGCTCTCGGGCACGTCCTGCACCAGACCGACCGCGTTGGCCACCAGGACAATGGCGCGCATGAATCCCGACGCGACATAAACGGCGATAATCGTGCCGAAGCCGGTGAACAACGGCACCAGCATCAGAATCAAAGCTTGCAAAGGCAAGCCGAAGTAAGACAAGCCTTTGTGCCCCACCTTATTTACCACATGACCGCTGATAGGTCGGGTCACGGCATTGCATCCGGCATAAGCGGCACGGATGATGCCGATCTGCGTCAAACTCATGCCCACCGCCAATCCGTAAAGGGAGATAAACACACCGCCCATTTGATGCAGCAGATTTAAAAAGAGCGCGACCAGAACCACGGTCGCCAACTCGGGTTCGAGAAGCGCCTTGAACGATTCCCGCAGCGTCAGCTTACCCGCTTCCTTGGCTTTGCCCGGAGTCGACGCGTCGCTGCTTGGCCCGTGCAAAAACCACAACAGCGCAACGGCGACAAAAGAGAGCAGCGCGCCCAATTGAAAAGTCCACGAATAGCCCCAATGGTCGGCAATCAGCCCACCGAAAAAATTCCCCGTCGAGTAACCCATCGCCAAACAGCCGACATAGTAGCCCATGGCGTGGTTGCGATTTTCGTCAGGCGCGAGCGAATCGACATAGAATGCCATGTACAGCGTGGTCACCGCGCTGTAAGCAAAGCCGTTGAGACAATGCACGATGGCAAACGACCAACTGCTTTCGGCAAAGCTGTAACTATAGTTGGTTAACCCCATCGCCATAATCGCGGCCGAAACCAACCAGCGCGCGCGACCGCGCTTGTACATCATGCCGATGGGCAGGCGCGCCAAGAGCGCAAATATCGGTCCTAGCGAAATCAGCGTACCGATCGCAGCCACGGGAATGCGCATGTGATCGAGATAAGGCGGTATAACCGTCGATGACGAATTGCTTTGGATCGTCACTGCGATGATCGGCACCAAGAGTTTGAAGGTGCTGAGTTTCATAACATTCCGTTATTCGCTAAAACTTTGTGGTCTTCAACCGCAGCGCCGGAAAGATTTCTCACTTTGTTCGCAATGATAAACGAAAGCGGCTCACTAACGAATTGTCATCTCGAACGAAGTGAGAGATCTCTCCCGCATCAGCGCAATCAGCACGAATGACAGCGCTGGTGATCTTCATGTCGCAACGTTAGACATTCGGTGCCTCTTCAGGTAAAAATTTCGCCGGAGGAGATTTAGATGGACTTGATCCGCTCGTGGATGTTTGTGCCCGGACATCGGCAAAAGATGATCGACAAAGCTCTGGGCCTCAATGCCGACGCGATTATGTTGGACATCGAAGACGGCGTTGCACCCAACGAGAAGGAATCGGCGCGAACAAATATCGGCGAGTCATTGGGACGGGCCAAAGCCGCCGGCACTCCGGCCCGCTACGTGCGCATCAATTCCATTGGCCATCCCTGGATGGCCGCCGATTTAGCGGCCGTGGTGCGCCCCGGTTTGGAAGGTTTGGTTTGCCCCAAAGTAGACACCGTCGATGACGTCCGAACAGTCGACGCCATGCTCAATGACATGGAGCCGAAAAACCAAATCGCCAAGGGCAGCGTCCGGCTGCTAATCGCCATCGAAAGCCCCAGAGGTCTATTCAATGCGCCGGCCATCGCTGCGGCTTCATCGCGTATTGTCGGCATCATCTTCGGCACCGAGGACTTCGGTAGGGAGATCGGCCTCCCCGCAGTGCGCGAAGGCGAAGCACGAGACCTAATCTACGCGCGCTCGGCGATTGTCGTCGCAGCCGCGGCGGCCCACGTGCAAGCCGTTGACGGCGTTTGGGTGGATCTGAATGATACGGCAGGTTTGCATCTGTTTGCTAAACAATCGCGGCAGTTGGGATTCTCGGCAATGTCATGCATTCATCCCTCCCAGGTCGAAGCGATCAATACGATTTTCAGTCCGACGGCGGTGGAGATCGAATACTGCCAAAAAGTCCTGCAGGCTTTTGAAGAAGCCAACGCACGCGGAGACGGCTCGATTGCATTCGGTGGCCAGCTCATCGACCGGCCCATCGTCGAGCGTGCCCGTCGCACCATCGATATGGCCAGATCGCTGGGCCTACTCCGATAAAGTGACTCCTCTGATGCGAAGGAAATCAAATCGATGAAAAAAAGGTTGTCGCTTGTACTGATCGTTATAGGTTTGTGCAGTATGGGCGCAGCCGCGCCGGTGCGCCTGATTCCGGTCAAAATCACCGATGGTGTTTTCCTGCTGCAGCATTCCAATGGCTCCGGCAATTCCACCGTGGTGCTTACCAATGACGGCGTGTTGGTGCTCGATTTCGCCATCGACAGCGCGGATCAGATCATGGCATTCATCCGCAAAACCACTGATAAAAAGGTCAAGTATCTAATCACCTCACATAGCGCCGGAGATCACGCCTCGGGCGCCTGGCATTTTCGCGAAGACGCGCCGGCCTGGATCGCCACGAAAAATCAAGCGCATGATTTGCAGATGCAGGAGCGCGAAGAATTTCTTGAGCGGCAAAAGTCCAACGACCCACGCAATGCCGGTTATAAAAACGGCGAACCTTTGCAACCGACGATCGCCATCGACGGCCCAATGACGCTTTACTTCGGCGGATTGACCTTTCAGATCACCCCCGAAGCACGTGCCCATAGCACCGGAGATCTCACGGTTTACGTCCCGCAGAAGCGGGTCATGTTGATGGGCGATCTCCTCGATACGGAAATTCATCCGGGGCAAGGCGAGTCTGCCGGAGTGTTCTTTTCCAACGTCAAGGGCTGGATTCACGTACTCGACAACATTATGGCGCGTAACTTGCCCGTCGATACGTACATCCCGGGCCATGGGCCGGCGCATATTGGCCGCGGCGTCAAAGACTTGGAAGAGCAGAAGCGCTATTTTATCGTGATGCGCGATGAGGTCGCCAAGATGATCGCGGCGGGCAAAACATTGGAGCAAATCGAAAAAGAGTTTAAGGTGCCCCAGGAGTTCGCTCACTATACTCGGCCCGAACGGCTGCGCTCGTTTTACAAACTTTTTTACAACCAACTGATGGAGACCGGCTACTAGTCACACCGGTCTTAGGAGGCTGAAAGATGCGTTTCACGGTGACAACTCTAATTGTCTCTTTAAGCATCGGTGGTATCGCTTCGGCGCAAACCAAGATGTCCACCGAGCAATTGGCGGCCTACAATAAACCCGACCGCGAGAAGATCCTCTACGCCGGCGCGAAAGCCGAGGGCAAGGTGACCTGGTACACATCGCTGGCCGGCGATTCGTACAAAAAACTAGCCGCCGCTTACGAGGCCAAGTATCCCGGCGTCTCCGTGGAATCTTACCGCGCCACTCGCCAGGAAATGAGCGCACGCATCCTGGCCGAGTCCCAGGCGCAGCGCTACATCGCCGATACCATGGAAACGACGATTCCGCTGCTGAAGCTTCTGAAAGACAACAAGTGGTTGGTGCCTTACTATTTTTCGACAATTGCCAAGTATCCCGATAACGTCAAGGAAAAGGCTGCGGGCGGCCTAATCTATTGGGCCATTGACCGGGAATCCCATATCGGTCTCTCCTATAATAAGAATCTGATTCCCGCTAAAGTTGTGCCGCGCAACTATGAAGGGCTGCTGCGACCCGAGCTAAAAGACAAGATTGCTTTCGCCGGCAGCGATACCGGCGTCACGGTTACCGGCGCTCTGCTTAAATTCAAAGGTGAAGAGTTTGTCCGCAAACTCAAAACTTTGAATCCAGCGGTCCATAACGTTTCGGGGCGCGCCCTGCTCGACATGGTCATTTCCGGTGAAGTCGGTGTTTCGCCGAGCACTTTTCGCAATCACGTCGAAGTTTCCCTCAAAGCCGGCGCACCGATCGAATGGATACCCATGGACGTAGTCCCGGCAAATTCAGGTTCGACCGCGGTGCTAGCCAAGGCGCCACATCCTAATGCCGCGCTGCTGTTGGCCGATTTCATTCTTGGACCAGGCGGGCAGAAAGTGCTCGAAGAATATGAATACGGCAATCCGACAAAAGATTACGGTTTCAAACGCTGGTATCCCGAACAAGGTCTCAGTGCCGAGCAAATCGATGCTCTCGAAGGCAAGTGGCGCGCAACCATGCGCGATTTGACCAAACGCTCATCTTTCTAGTCGTTGATGAAACATAGCTGCAAACAGAGCGCCGCTCCGGCGCTCTGTTTTTTTTGTGCGACAGATAAAGCTGCGAGGTTCCCATGAATACCGGTTCCTACGTTAACGGCAAGTGGTACCAACCTGCGGGCAAAGAAATTGGCCGCAACATCAATCCCGCCGACATCGACGATGTCATCGCGGAGTTTCCCTACGCGAGCCATGTCGACGTGCGAAAGGCCATCGATGCGGCACAAGCAGCGTTTACCGCTTGGCGCAAGACTCCCGGCCCTGAACGCGGTCGAGTCATTTGGCGCGCCGCGGAAATCGCCCGCCGCCGCGCGGATGAAATTGCCCGCACGCTCACTCGCGAAGAAGGCAAGATTTTAA
Source organism: Candidatus Limnocylindrales bacterium (assembly GCA_035526465.1). Lineage (GTDB taxonomy): Bacteria > Desulfobacterota > Binatia > UBA9968 > UBA9968 > DP-20. The sequence goes on from DATLCH010000109.1 coordinate 4,658, forward strand.
AAGAAGCCAAGGGCGAAGTGATGAAAGGCATCTCGCTGCTCGAATACTATGCCGGCGAAGGCTTTCGCTTGCACGGCAAGACACTGCCGTCCGAAGCGCGCGACACCTTTACCTACACGGTGCGCCAACCATTGGGTGTCGTCGGGTTGATCGCGCCGTGGAATTTCCCTTGGGCCATCCCGGTATGGAAAAGTGCGCCGGCGTTGGTTGCCGGCAATACCGTGATATTCAAACCGTCGGAGCTGACACCCGCCACCGCCGCGCTACTGACGGAAATTTATGAGGAAGCCGGCACCCCTGCCGGCGTATTCAACATGCTTGTCGGCACCGGCCCTGGGGTCGGCGCGGCGATGGTCAATGCGCCCGAGCTGCGCGCCATTTCTTTTACCGGCTCCAACGAAGTCGGCGCCGCACTCTACGTCAAAGTCGCAGAGCGCGGCGCCAAAGTCACTTGCGAAATGGGCGGCAAGAACGCGGTCATCGTCATGCCCGACGCCGATCTTGATAAAGCCGCGACAGCGATACACGGCGGCGCCTTCGGCTCCACCGGCCAACGCTGCACCGCCACGTCACGCGTGATCGCGCATCCAGATGTCAAACAAAAGCTGGTGGAACGCTTAGTCGAAGGCGCCAAGAAAATAAAAATCGGCGCCGGGCTTGAGGAATCGATAGACATGGGACCTGTAGTGGACGAGCAGCAATGGTCGACGGTGTTGAATTATATCAAGGTCGGCCAGCAGGAAGGTGGCAAACTCGTTCTCGGCGGCAAGCGGCCCGAGCAGTTGTCAAAAGGCTACTTCGTAGAGCCGACCATCTTCGACAACGTCGCGCCGACCATGCGCATTTTCAAGGAGGAAATCTTCGGCCCGGTGCTGGCGATTGCAACGGCGAAAAATTTGGACGAGGCGCTGCGCTTCGCCAACGGCGTTGAATACGGCCTGACCACGTCTATCTTCACCGAAAACATCGACACCATCATGAAGTTCGTCGACGAAGTCGAAACCGGCATGGTTCACGTCAACGAGCCGACCATCGGCGGCGAAGCCCAGCTGCCGTTTGGCGGAATTAAGTCGACCGGTGTCGGCGACCGCGAGATGGCGGAGGAAGGTTTGAATTTTTTTACCGAACTGAAAACCGTCTTTATCAATTACTCCGGCAAAGCCGAGCGGTCGATGACACGATAGCCGAAGCACGCCTGATGGACTTAATTCAACGTTAGACTTCGATTATAAAGCCATGGAAAACTTGACTAAATCTAAAAATAACTGGCCGTTGATCAAATATTTTCTCTACTTGGGAACATTTGGATTTGGCGGCCCGGCAGCCTTAGTCGGATTTATGCATCGCGATTTGGTTGAAAAGCGCGGCTGGCTAACCGAAGACACCTACAAGCTGTCGTTAGCGCTCGCTCAGATCATGCCGGGACCACTCGCCGCGCAGACTGCGATTGCCATCGGTTACTTTGAAGGTGGTGTACTCGGCGCGACGTTGGTCGGTCTTGCTTTCATCCTTCCTTCGTTTCTCATGGTCGTCGCGATTTCGCTTGCCTACGTTGCTTACGGTGGGCTCTGGTGGATGCAGGCTCTGTTCTATGCGATCGGCGCCACGGTCATCGCGATCATTGCCATTGCCGCTTACAAGCTCGCGCGCAGCACCAATAAAGCCGATCCATTGTTGTGGGGCATTTTCGTTGCGCTTACCGGCGTGACCGTGTGGGCGCAAGCAGAGCTGGCGGAGTTTTTCATTCTTGCCGGCTTGGTAGTCTTGCTTGCCCGGGCATGGCCAGGTTGGAAGCTGGGCATGTTGATGACGGGCGCAGCGGTTATTTTAGGTGCATTCATCTGGCTTTTCGAAGCTTGGGTCAGACAATCCGCAACTGCGACGGATAGTCAGGACGTCCTCACGCAGATCCTGATATTTTTCACCAAAGCAGGAGCTTTCGTTTTCGGCAGTGGCCTCGCAATCGTGCCGTTTCTACAACAAGGCGTGGTTCAGCAGTTCGGCTGGCTCAATGAGCATCAGTTTCTCGACGCAGTCGCCGTCGCGATGATCACGCCCGGTCCCGTGGTGATCACAGTCGCGTTCATTGGATACCTCGTCGCCGGTTTTGCCGGTGCGATCATGGCGTCCATCGGCATTTTCTTACCCGTATATTTTTTCACGATCATTCCAGCGCCATGGTTCAGAAGACATCGAGACAATCCTCAACTCAAGGCGTTCGTCAATGGCGCGACCGCCGCCGCTACCGGGGCCATTACCGGTGCCGTCATCGTTCTGGCTGTACGCGCGATCACTGATTGGCCGACGGCAATCATCGCGCTAGTTAGTTTCGGTGTTCTCTGGCGCTACAAAATCTCCGAACCGATCATTGTGACCATTTCCGGGCTGATCGGATTGATTCTCTGGCCGCTGTTGCGCGGCGGATGATTCCAGCTATCCGAAGCAGTCTCAGACATGCAGCCAAGAAATTGACTTACGTTAAGAAAGATTCTATGGGGCACGATTCCGCTAGGAGGATTGCAATCCTTTACCCTGGCGATTACGCCGAGAGGGTAAACGCGACAACTGAAAATTCCCGGTTCGTAGACTTGTTCCGCGCCTTTGTGGCCGAAGGCATACACGCGGAACCCGCGGTTTACCGCGATGATTTTTGCTCTGAAGTTCACGATCAACTCATGCAAGTTG
>DATLCH010000112.1:0-3000 GCA_035526465.1 Candidatus Limnocylindrales bacterium
GTGGCCGGCGCCGATTACGATGCCGTCGTATTCTAGGAGTTTTGCCATAACATCCGATCTGAAAACTATTTGAACGTTTTGAACGATTTGAACGGCTTCAACGTCGCGTGGTTCAAATCGTTCAAGTAGTTCAAGCCGTTCAATATGTTCGCCCCCTATAACCCGAGATCATGCTTGATCACCCGCCACGCGTTGTACCCCGAGCCGGCAATCACCGCGTCGGCTGGATGCATCGCGACACCGACTTGATACAAACTCTCGATGGGCGTGCGGTAGTCGGAGATTTGCTCGATGGGGCGCATCTCGCCCATCTGTGTCGGGATCTTGCGCGCTACCCAGACCGAGCCGCGGCGCATGTTGGGCCAGCGTCCGGCTATATAGTGCGGTTCCATGGCGATCTTCATCGTGATGTTGTCGTCGGTCAAGTTGGTTGCGTAGCGGCGCCAGGCCTGCAGCACTGTATGGAGAAAGCTCTCCTTGAGCTTCACCCAGTCCTCCGGCCGTTTGCCTTTCAGTTGATACGGCACGGGCAGGTAGACCGATGCTGCATGTTTACCCGCGGGCGCTTGTAATGGGTCGAAGGCGGTTGGACAGATGGCATGCAGGCAAGCGTGAGCTGGGAATTCGCCGGCGCGAAGCTCTTGCCACATCGCTTCGAGATCGGCCGGTCTTTCGGGTCCCATGTTGACGTTCATCGCTTGGCCCACCGCCGAGTTGTTCGATTCATGCACGGCATAACGAACCGGCGCTTTCAACGCCAGATGGACTTGGAAATACGAGAACTCGTCGACCTGAATATCCTTGACGCGCTCGAAGAACGTTCGCGGCAGATAATCCTCGCCGACCATTTCCACCAGCGTCGCGTACGGATCGGCGTTGGATACCACCGCGAGGCGCGCCTGCCACTCTCGACCGTCGCGCAAGCGCACACCCACGGCCCGGCCGTCGTCATTGATAATAATCTTGTCGACATGATGTACGGCGCGAATTTGTCCGCCGTTGGAGACATAGGCGCGCTGTAATACCTGCGCGATGGAATGCGAACCGCCGCGCGCCAGCTCGGGTTTTTCCTCGCCGGCAATGAGTTTCAATACCTCGATGCCGCCGCCGGCGTAATCGATCCCGACGCCGCGTGGAATGGTCATCTGCGACAGCACCAACGTCTTCACCGCATCCTTGTCAAATACCTCGTCGACCACTTGCCGCGGCGACAGCTGCCACAATCGTTGAAACTCCTTGCCGTGCGGCTCGTTATCGAGCTTTTGCAGTCTCTCCCCACCGTGCTGCGGCGACTCGTAGTAATACGGAATCAAGTAATCGCGAATGAGTTGGCTATACCTGTGATGGAGCTGGCGCCACGCCTCGCCATCTTGGGTGGAAAAGCGCTTGATCGAGGTAATCGTCTGTTCGATTGATTGATGGTGCGCGATGGATTGCCCGTCGGCAAACAACAGAGCGCTAATGACCGGTGGTGAAACAAACTCGGCGTGGTGGGCGTCGTCCCAATGCAGTTCTTTCCATACTGGCGAGACTTCACGATTGTCTTGGAAATAAGCCAGGGTGTTATGCCAATAGCCCGGCCGGGTAATCTCTTCACTGGCAAGCCGCCCGCCGTTTTCCAACCGGCTCTCGCAAATAACCGTCCTGAGACCGGCCATTGCGAGATAGGTGCCGAGAGCAAAGTTATTTTGTCCGGCACCGATGAGAATCACGTCCCACTCACTGTCGACCACGTATTCCTCCACTCGATGTGAATGATAGGTACGGCTAGATGTTTGAACCGTTAGTTCTGTAAGAAAATCTTTTTGTACTCGGCCATCTTATGCGCAAACGCGTCTTTATCCATATCGATCATATCGACCAGTTGAATCTTGTTGGCATCGGGCAAGGGCGGATAAATACCTTTGCGGGTGACGAACTCACCGATGTTGGCCATGATCTTGAGGCTTTCCTCGCCGAGAAAATAATCGATGAAAGCTTTGCCGGCGTTCACATGGGGCGCTTTATTGGCCATGGTGATTGACTGGCCGTCACCCATGAATTTCCCCGAGCGAACGTAATCCAGCGGCACGCCATTACGACCGTAGAAGACCACGTTTTTCAAAAATGCCACGCCGATCGGCGTTTCACCGGTAGTGATGCGCTCGCCGGCCGGTGTGAGCGACGATACCAGAAGTGGTTTCGAGGCCGCCAAGTCGTGAATGAACTTTTCGGCGCGCTCCTGGCCAATTATCTTATGCAAACTTGCGAGCCATTGGGCCGTCGTGGTGTGCTGGCTGGGATCGGGGAAAACCACCTTGCCCTTGTATTGCGGTTTGACTAAATCTTCGACCGACTTGGGCGCTTCTCCCGGTTTGATGATGCCGGTATTGTAAACCACCCCGATGACCGTGCTGCGATAGGCCGGCCCGAGATTAGGATCAATGACGGTTTGGGGAAACGCCTTGGCCGCCGGCGAATCATATTTCGCCAGCAACCCGTCTTTTTGGATCAAGCGCAAAGTAGAAGTCGTCGTCAACACCACGTCGGCTTGCGGTTTGCCCGCGCGCGATTCAGCGCTCACCCGGTCGGTCACCTTGTTTGCCGAATCGCGCCAATAGTCGACGTCTAGACCGGTTTTCTTCTTAAACGCCGCAGCCAGTAAATCCATGGTGTCGTTTTCCAGCGAGCCGTAAACGACGACCTTGCCGCCTTCTTTTTTTGCCGCGTCGATCAATTGCTTATCCTGGGCAAATCCAGCTGTCAGTCCTCCGATCATCGAAACGAGCATAACAACTATTCCCAGCAGAACTCCGTGCGACATTAAATCCTCCGTTCAATCCAATGAATTAACTGAAAACCTCGAGCGCCTCGAGCCGACCGATGTTTGTCCTTGGGCGACGCCTTTGCTAACGTACTTTTACAATTATCGCTTATGACCGCACAAGAAAAGCTAAAAAAAATCCGCGAAGAGTTAAAACAAACTTTCCTCGAACGCGGCGACTTGATCGACGGCGCGCT
>DATLCH010000118.1:0-4629 GCA_035526465.1 Candidatus Limnocylindrales bacterium
ATAAGACTGCGCACGGCGTCAGTTGTGGCTTAGTAGACGGGTAGAGTCAATCACTGCGAATCGCAAAAACTTGTCAACTTAGGGCAGATTCTACCGGACCGGAAAAAAACCTAAAAATCGCTGAGAATTCAATGATTTATAGCCTCGACGGTGCTTTACTTTCAGGCGCTGTTCCGGTACTATTCCTGTAGCTGAAATTCTGCCTAACCCCAGAATTTTTCTCACTAAATTCAAAGTCCGACGATAGGTGAAAATGGCTGACGAAAAAAATCCACCAGTGGCGGAATATGGCGCCGACAACATTAAAGTTTTGGAGGGTCTGGAGGCCGTGCGCAAGCGTCCCGGTATGTATATCGGCGACACCAGTGAGCGCGGTTTACACCATCTCGTTTATGAGGTTGTCGATAATTCCATCGACGAAGCGCTCGCTGGTCATTGCAACAGCATCCAGGTCCAAATCCACATCGATAACAGCGTTACCGTCATTGACAATGGCCGCGGTATACCTGTCGACATTCATCCCACGGAAAAAATTTCCGCGGCCGAAGTAGTGCTCACCAAGCTCCACGCTGGTGGCAAATTCGATAAAAATTCCTACAAAGTGTCCGGTGGATTGCACGGGGTCGGCATCTCCGTGGTCAACGCCCTTTCGGAAACGCTGGAAATTGAAATTAAGCGCGACGGCAAGGTTTACCAGCAGAGTTACCGGCGCGGCGATCCGCAGGGGCCTTTGAAGGAAGTCGGCAAGTCCAAAGAGCGCGGCACGCGGGTGACCTTCAAACCGGATACGCAGATCTTCGAGGTGAGCGAATTTAGCTTCGATATTTTGTCGCAGCGATTGCGCGAACTAGCATTCCTCAATCGCGGCTTAAAAATTACCATTGAAGACGAGCGCACGCAAAAAAATCACGAGTTTTTCTACGAAGGCGGGCTTTTATCTTTCGTGCAGCATCTTAATCGTGCCAAGAGTGCGATTCATTCAAAGGTTGTTCACTGCGAGGGGGAGAAGGAAGGCGTCGGTGTCGAGATCGCAATGCAATGGAACGATAGCTACGCCGAAAATGTTTTTTCCTTCGCCAACAACATCAACACGATTGAGGGCGGGACGCACCTGATCGGTTTTCGCTCAGCGCTGACGCGTTCGATCAACAACTATGCAATCGGCAGCGGCCAACTTAAGAAGGATGATGAGAATCTCCAGGGCGATGACGTGCGCGAGGGTTTGACCGCAGTCATCAGCGTCAAAGTTCCCGAGCCACAGTTCGAAGGCCAGACCAAGACTAAGTTAGGCAACAGTGAAGTCAAAGGCATCGTCGAGGCTTTGGTCAACGAAAAGTTGGGCAATTATCTGAGCGAGCATCCCGCGGACGCCAAAAAAATCGTCGCCAAGGGCGTCGAAGCCGCGCGCGTGCGCGAGGCGACTCGCAAGGCCAAGGATCTGGCGCGTCGCAAGGGGGCACTCGATTCGGGTTCTCTACCTGGCAAGCTCGCCGACTGCCAAGAGCGCGATCCGGCGCTGAGCGAACTCTACCTGGTCGAAGGTGATTCCGCCGGCGGTTCGGCCAAGCAGGGGCGCGATCGCCGCAATCAAGCGATCCTGCCGCTCAAAGGCAAAATCCTCAATGTCGAAAAGGCACGCTTTGATAAGATGCTGTCGTCTCAAGAAATTCGCCTGATGATCACCGCTTTGGGCACTGGCGTTAAGGAAGATTACGACCAAGCCAAGCTGCGCTACCATTCGATCATCATAATGACCGACGCCGATGTTGACGGTTCACATATCCGCACGCTGTTGCTGACGTTCTTCTATCGGCAGATGCCCGAGCTAGTCGAAAAGGGCTATCTCTTCATCGCACAGCCGCCGCTGTATAAGATCAAGAAGGGCAAACAGGAGCGCTATCTTAAAGACGAGGCGATGCTCGAGGATCACCTGATCGAACTCGGCACGGAGAACGTGCGACTGCGCGCCGCCCAAAATGGCAACGCTAACGGTAACGGTTTGGCCGGGCAGCCTTTGCAAGGTTTCGTCAAGAAGGTTGCGCGCTGGGAAAAGTTGTTAATCTCCCTCGGCCGCAAACGGAAAAACCGGACCGTGGTCGAAGCGTTGTTGTTGGAAGACGGGTTCGGCGAGGAGATGCTAAAAGATCGCGAGGCGTTGCTACGGCTGGAGGGCCGCTTGGCGACATATGTCGGACTGACCGCACCCGAGCAGTCGCCCGTGTCCTGCGCTCTCGAAGAGGACGCGGAGCATAATTGCTTCAAGCTGGTCGTTACCACGCGCGCCAATGGCACCGGTTATCAGACCGTCATTGATCGCGAGTTTCTCACCACTCCGGAATTTAGAGAAATTAAGAAGCTGTTCGGCGAAATGGCCGGCATCGGAATGCCGCCTTATTCGATCGAAGATGGCGACGACAAAGCGCACCTGAAATCATTAGGTGCGATTCTTTCTTACGTCATGGAGGGCGGCAAGAAGGGGCAGTATATTCAGCGCTACAAGGGATTGGGCGAAATGAATCCGGAACAACTGTGGGAGACCACCATGAATCCCGATACGCGCGTGCTCTTGCAGGTGCGTATTGAGGACGCTGTGGAAGCCGACCAGATCTTCTCGACCCTGATGGGCGATGAAGTCGAGCCGCGACGCAAGTTTATCGAAGATAACGCCCTGACGGTGCGAAATTTAGATATCTAACGCGCTGTCTGCAGCGTTTCTTGATCGGCATTTTAAAAAACAAATCAAGCAGCTAAGTTAGCGAAAAACTCATGGAAGCTACCATCAAGCCGCAAAAGGTTCCGGTCTACATCGAAGAAGAGATGCGCGAGTCGTTCATGGCCTATGCCATGAGCGTCATCATTAGCCGCGCTCTGCCGGACGTGCGCGACGGGCTGAAGCCGGTGCATCGGCGCGTGCTTTATGCCATGTACGACGCCAGCAACACCTCGGACAAGCCGTACAAAAAATCCGCCCGTCTGGTCGGCGATATCATGGGTAAGTATCATCCCCATGGCGACACGGCGATTTACGATACCGTGGTGCGCATGGCGCAGGACTTCAACCTGCGCTATCCACTGGTGGACGGGCAGGGCAACTTTGGTTCCATCGACGGCGATAATCCCGCGGCCATGCGTTACACCGAGATCCGCATGACACTGTTGGCCGAGGAGATGCTCGCCGACATCGAAAAAGAAACTGTCGATTTTGTTCCCAATTACGATGATTCGCTCAAGGAACCGGCGGTTCTACCGTCGCGGATTCCTAATTTACTGATCAATGGTTCTGCCGGTATTGCGGTCGGCATGGCGACCAATATCCCGCCGCATAATCTCAACGAAGTGATTGATGCGCTGGTCGCCTTGGTGGACAGCCCAGACATGACGATCAAGCAGTTGATGCGCCATATTCCCGGACCGGATTTTCCCACCGGTGGATTCATTCACGGTCGCGACCCTATCATCCGCGCATACCATGAAGGCAAGGGCATCATTCAGATGCGCGGCAAGGCGTTCACCGAAACTGTCAAGCGCACGGGCAAGGAACAAATCATCATCCGCGAAATTCCCTATCAGGTCAACAAAAAGCGCCTGATTGAACAGATCGCTGAGCTGGTCAACGAAAAAAAGATTGAAGGCATTGGCGATCTGCGGGACGAGTCGGACCGCGAAGGCATGCGCATCGTTATCGAGCTCAAACGCGACGCCGTGGCCGAGATTATCATCAATCAGCTGCATAAACATACCCAGCTGCAAGAGTCATTCGGTATGAATATGCTCGCCATCGTCGACGGCAAGCCCAAGTTGCTGACGCTCAAAGAAGCGCTCAAGTGTTTCCTCGATCACCGTAAGGAAGTCGTGACCCGGCGCACGGCTTACGATCTGCGTAAAGCCGAAGAGCGGCTGCATATTTTGGAAGGCTATCGTATCGCGCTCGACAACCTCGATGCGGTGATCTCGCTGATTCGTAACTCCGCGGACGGCAAAGCCGCTAAAGAGGGCTTGATGACCCAATTCGCCTTGAGCGAGTTGCAAGCTCAAGCGATCCTCGACCTGCGCTTGCAGCGTTTGACCGGTTTGGAGCGCGACAAGATCATGGAGGAGCATCGCGAGACCGTCGAGCTGATTGCGAAGCTGCGCGCGATCCTCGCCGATGAGAAAGAAATATTCAAAATCATCGTCGGCGAACTCAAAGACATAAAGAAAAAGTATGGCGATGAGCGGCGCACCCAGATCGTCGACCACTCGGAAGATATTTCCATCGAAGATATGATTGTCGATGAGGATATGGCGGTGACGATCTCGCACGAGGGTTACATTAAGCGTAATCCGGTGACGCTCTATCGGGCGCAGCGGCGCGGCGGCAAAGGCAAGATCGGCACCACGACCAAGGAAGAGGACTTTGTCGAGTCGTTGTTCATTGCGTCGATGCACTCCTATATTCTGTTTTTCACTACTGTCGGTAAGGTGTATTGGATCAAAGTCCATGAACTGCCGCAGGCGAGCCGGGCGGCGCGCGGCCGGCCCATCGTTAATCTGCTCAACCTCGAGCCTGGCGAAAAGGTTTCAGCGTTTCTCACCGTCCGGGAGTTTCAAGAAGGGCGCTATATCATTTTCGGGACCAAGAACGGCTTG
>DATLCH010000123.1:0-4382 GCA_035526465.1 Candidatus Limnocylindrales bacterium
GGCGATCGCTGCCAAGCAACAAAAAGTATTTCGAGCACGACTAACGTAGAAGCTGTTCAGGTAGAAGGGTGAACCGGCCACGCCGCCGGCTCGCTTTTTTTTGGCTTGTCGACGCCGGTCACATAGCAAATTTCGGGGTAAGAAGGCACTGATATTCGACAGGATAGTTCTTATAAAAATTCGGAAATTTCTCGCGAGAATTTCTTGCAACACGAATAAACTTTTTCTATACATTTGCGTGATGGCTGTCTTCCCTCAGAGCAAGAACGATGATTCAAAGATGATGCTCGGGTTTATCGTGCGTCGTTGTGCCGCGGACATCGGCCACACGCCGTCGCCCGATGAATTTGCCAAATGGGCCAATGGCGATAATCTGAAGGGAAGGCGGTTTTGTTTGTTCGGTAGGGAGATCTCGCCGACCGCGGCAAAATTGATGTTTGGTCAACCCGGTAGACTCGTCACCGTGAGCCCCGAAGGCATGGCGCGGATCTCCAAGGCCAACGGCCGGTAAAAACCTTTGCCGGTTGCCGCTTTGCTCTCGATAGTTTCCTTCTTTTCTCGATTCAATGTGCGGTTCTAGCGGCTATGCAGATAAATAGGCCGTCTGCTAGCGACACTATCTACAGCTTGTCATTTGAGAGCTACCTATCGTCAAAACAAGTCGAAGCAGCGCGACACCAACAAACGCGTCAACACCAGCCCAGTCGTCCAAAGCACGCTGATCAAGATGCCGCTGCGCGGCTTTAGGCCAAATTGCCGTTGGCTTATTGAGCGGCTTGCCGTGCGTCGGCAAGCACCGTGGCGGGATCAGCTTGAGCGCCAGGTAGATGCCCAGGGGCAACAGCACGGATCGCCCGCGCTTTTTGCCGTAAGGATTTCGATCAGCCTCTGCACATCGATGACGGCGCATTCAGATGGTGATTGCCCCGTCCCAAGCGTCTTGTTATGCTTTTCCATCCTATCTGTATTTTGCTTTCTGGATCTCGCGGAGGATGCCATTTGATGCTTGTTCGTGGATTAACAGTTTTATTCGCTTTGGTTTTAGCCTCCAGTGCTGTTGCGCCGGTTTCGGCCCAAGTTAAGTCAGAAAAACTACGTATCGGCTATGCCGCCCGCGCTGTCGCCCACTCGGTGCCTTTTGTCGCCAGAGAAGCAGGATTCTTTGCTGAAGAAGGTATCAATGCTGAGATCATCCATACGGCCGGATCCATAGCACCCATGGCACTGGCGGCCAACGAAGTCGATATGACGATCATGTCGGCCTATTTAATGATTCCAGTGGCGGCGCAGAATCGCGATATCGTCATGCTCGGCGGTTTCTCCCGCTATGCGTCGATGGTTTTTGTGGCGCGACCGGATATCAAAACTCCCCAGGATTTAAAGGGCAAAATCGTCGGCATTCAGCGGCCCGGGGACGCCTATGAAAAGAGCGCTCGCTTCGCCTTGAAACATATCGGTCTTGATGCCGACAAGGATGTCAAACTGCTTGCCCTCGGCAGCAATGACGTAATGTGGGGCGCTCTCAGTACCAACCGGGTTGCGGCCACGGTGCTGTCGCCGCCGGGAACTTTGTTTGCTCGCAAAGCAGGCATGAACTTCATGGTCGATCTGACTGATCTGAAGTTGGAATATCAAGGCTCGACAATCACCACGCGGCGCTCGCTGGTGCAGAAAAATCCCCAACTCGCGACCCGAGCGATGCGGGCGATCGTCCGCGGTGTGCATTTTCTCAAAACGCGCAAAGACGAGACTACGCGGATCCTCAGCAAGTTTCTGGGCACCAAAGATCCCGAAGGTTTGACGGAATCTTGGGAATACGCGGCGAAAATGCCGGCCAAGCCCTACGCTGTCGAGAGCGCGGTCCAGGCAGTGCTCGATCATTTATCCGAGGGGCAGCCGAAGTACGCGCAGTACAAGCCCGGCGAATTCATTGACGCGCGCACGCTTACGGAAATCGACAAGAGTGGCTATATCGACAAGCTTTATGCTGGACAGGCGAGATAGCTCGGAGCACGCCATGCTTCGCGATGAAGACAGCGGACAGTTCCGGTTGGTTTGCGAGTTTAAACCGCAAGGCGATCAGCCCCAGGCCATCGACAAACTGGTTAAGGGACTTGCGGCCAAGCGACAGCATCAGGTGCTGTTGGGCGTGACCGGGTCGGGCAAGACCTTCACGATGGCGAACGTCATTGCCCAAGTAAACCGGCCAACCCTCGTCATAGCGCCGAACAAGACGCTGGCGGCGCAACTCTACGAAGAGTTTCGCACACTGTTTCCTGAAAACGCCGTGCGTTATTTCGTCAGCTACTATGATTACTATCAGCCGGAAGCGTATCTACCGTCCAGCGACACGTATATCGAAAAAGATTCGTCGATCAACGACGAAATCGACAAGCTGCGCCACTCGGCGACCAAGGCGCTGCTCGAACGGCGCGATACTCTAATCGTCGCCAGCGTCTCGTGCATCTACGGTTTGGGCTCGCCGGAAGCGTATTTCGATCTGATGGTCTATGTCGAAGAAGGGACGTCGGTCAATCGCGATCAGATGCTGCGCAAGCTCGTCGATATCCAATATCAACGGAGCGATTACGATTTTCATCGAGGCACGTTTCGCGTGCGCGGTGACATGGTCGAAGTCTTCCCTGCTTATGAAGACCGCTCGGCGCTGCGCATGGAATTTTTCGACGATATCATTGAATCGATCCATGAGATCGACCCGATTCGTGGCAAGGTTATCCGCCGCGTCGACAAAGCGACGATTTATCCGGCCAGCCATTATGTCACGGGGCAAGACCGCCGCAAGCAGGCGGTGTTGGGGATTCGTGCGGAGCTGAAGGAGCGCCTGAAAGAGCTGCAGGATCAGCGCAAGCTATTAGAGGCGCAACGTTTACAGCAGCGTACGCTTTATGATCTCGAACTGTTGGAAGAGATGGGTTTTTGCCCCGGGATTGAAAACTATTCGCGCCACTTGACCGGCCGCCAGCCCGGTGAACCGCCGCCGACTTTGCTGAGTTACTTTCCCAATGATTTTCTCCTGGTGATCGATGAGAGTCATGTAACTGTACCGCAGATCGGTGGCATGTACCGCGGTGACCGCTCGCGCAAAGAAACCCTGGTCGAGTACGGGTTCCGCTTGCCGTCGGCACTCGACAATCGGCCGCTCAATTTTGATGAATTCGCGGCGATGATCAATCAAACGATCTACATTTCCGCGACGCCGGCGCCTTTCGAGTTGCGCGAAAGCAACGGCGCGGTGGTCGAGCAGGTGATTCGCCCCACCGGTTTGATGGACCCGGCGATCATCGTGCGTCCGGCGCGAACGCAAGTGGACGATTTGTTGGAGGAGATCCGCAAGCGCGTCGAGCGCAAAGAGCGCGTGCTGGTGACGACCTTGACCAAGCGCATGGCGGAGGATCTGACGGAATATTATCAAGATCTTAACGTTAAAGTGCGCTATCTGCATTCCGATATCGAGACGCTTGAACGGGTGGAGATTATTCGCCAACTGCGCAGCGGGCAGTTCGACGTTTTAGTTGGCATCAATCTTTTGCGCGAAGGTTTGGACCTGCCCGAAGTCTCCTTGGTGGCGATTCTCGACGCCGACAAGGAAGGTTTTCTACGTTCCGACCGGTCACTGATCCAGACCATCGGACGCGCCGCGCGAAACGTTAACGGCACAGTGATACTTTATGCCGACGGCATTACCGATTCGATGAAGCGCGCCATGGATGAAACCGAGCGGCGCCGCCGCTTGCAGGGCGCGTTCAACAAAAAACACGGAGTAACGCCGCAAACCATCATAAAGGCGTTGAGTTCGCCGCTTGTGAAGATCTACGACGCGGACTACTTCGACATTCCCATCGCGGCGGAAGGGGCGTTGAAGTATCGCCCCGGTGAGCTTAATCGAAAGTTGCGAAAGTTGCAGAAGGAAATGAAAGAAGCGGCGCAGAAACTGGAGTTCGAACACGCCGCGGAATTGCGCGACCAGATTCGCCAGCTGCAAAGCGAGGAGTTAACGCTGCGGGATTCTCCAATAGACGCTAATTTTGATCAACAATGAAGCATTGGCGAGAGCTCAGTCAACTGAGGAAATTGACGCGCAGCAATCGGCCAGATTTTTTCTAGCGGTTTTCGTTCTCCGAAATTTGGCTAACGTTGACCGCAAGATCGACCGGGTCGCGCCGGCCCGCAGTGAATCGCTCGTCTGTATTGTCGCCGGGTGTTGGGCGGTAATGGACAAAGCGCGCCGAGGTCTTCGGTGGGTCGTTGAAAATCGTCGCGACGAAGAAGACGGCGATGGCAAGGCCGCTGAGCGAGTAGAGAACAAACGGCTGCATCGAACCCGTGGAAGAAAGATACTCGCCCCACTGAACCATGAAGCC
>DATLCH010000124.1:0-5869 GCA_035526465.1 Candidatus Limnocylindrales bacterium
CGTGCAGGCCCAGGATCCGCGCAAGGTTCGTTTAGCCTATTCGGCATTTAGCATTTCCTTTCTCAGTCTCTTCGTCGCGCGCGATGCCGGACTCTTTAAAAAACATGGTATCGAACCAGAGCTCGTTCAGATGGCCGGACCGCTGCCGGTTGCCGCTTTGGCCTCGGGGGAGATTGATTATCTCACAGGATACACCACCGGCATTATCGCGACCGGTCAAGGCGCGCCGCTCAAAGGTATCCTCATTGCATTGCGCAAACCGCCCTTCTACCTCGTCGCCGAGCCGAATATTCAACGCATCAATGATCTTTCGGGAAAGCGCATTGGCGTCGATCGCATAGGCAGTTTGCAGCACCTGGTGGTTCGTTTGCTCATGCGTACCAAAGGTGCCGATCCTGAAAAAGCGATCTTTACTCAGACCGGCTCGGTGTCCAACACGGTCGGCAGCTTGGGCCAGGGCGCGGTGTCTGCTGCAGTCCTGTCGGGCCCGCACAACGTTATCATGACGCAAAAAGGCTTTCGCCAACTCGGCGCCGCGGACGAATTGCCGATGCAGTTTCCCACTAGCGGCCTAGTCGTTAACGAGAGCAGATTGAAGAGCGATGCCGCGCGAATAAAAAATGTTATCCGTGTCATGCTCGAAGCTGCGGCGTTTTGCCGCAAAGAGCGCGGCTGGGTGATCAATTACATTCGCGATAAGTGGGCGGTCGAACAAAAAACCGCGGAGACAGTCTACGACCAGTGGCTGGGAATCCTCACACCAGACGGCAAAATCGCCATCAAGGACATGCAGGAGTATTTCGATCTGGCCTATGCTCAAAAACAGATTGCCGCGCCGATCAATGTCGGCGCAGTCACTGACTACACCTTGATTGATCAAGTGTTGGCAGGAAAATAGTTGTCAGCGGCCCATAATCCCGTCGAGTTGAATTGATACTGTAAACTATAGAGTCTAGACGGCAAATAAAAATAAGGAGTTTTCCATGGTAGACGGCAAAGCACTCGTCGCTTCGCTCCGCGAAGAAACAATCGAGCCGGGGATCCGAAGTTTGATGAATACGCAATATTTTACCGAGCTGCGGCAAGGCAAGTTATCGGTCAAGCGAATGCAAGGCTGGGCGATCCAGCACTATCTGCACAACAAGGCGATCCTAAAATCATTTGCCCTCGGCATGGTGAAGAATGCCCATGAGCCCATCATGTTCGACTATTTTACCGAGCAGTTTACCGAAGAGCAGAGCCATCCGGATTTAGCCAAGCGGTTTGGTCTTGCCCTCGGTTTGACCGAAGAAGACTTTACCGAGGCGACCCAGATGTTCGAGTGTCAGATTCATTCCGCGCGCACGGTCTACAATACCCTGATGGGATACGCACCGCAAAATCGCGCCTCGGCGCTAACCAGCGAAAGTATGGTTTGTCGTTACTCGGAGGAGTTTTTGAACGCTGGACGTAAGCACTATGGCCTTTCCGATCGCGATTTGACCTTCTTCAGTGTCCATATGGTCGCCGACCAAGAGCACACTGCTCGCTCTGCGGAGCTGATTGCACGTATGGTCAAAACCCCGCGCGAGGAGCGGCTGGTACGTGAAAGCGCGCAATACATGGTACGCATCAAGCTCGGCAAATTCGACGGGCTCTATCGCGAATACGCCTGAGAGGCATGGGTATGAATATCTTTGCGCTACTGCTCTTCGTCCTATTGGCGGAATCCTATGCCTGGGCGCAATCGGATCTGAACTCGCTCAGCGCGGGCGCGAAGAACGACAAGGAAGTCGTCTGGTACACAACGACTTCTGCCGGCGACAACCAAGCGATCGTCGCCGGCTTTAACAAGAAGTATCCGTTTTTGAAAGTCCAAGTTCTGCGCAGCACCGGCGAGAAACTGCGCCAGCGCGTCTTGGCGGAAACTCAGGGAGGACAATTTTTCTCCGATGTCTTGAGCGTCAGCAGCATGGAAATGGGTTTGCTCAAGTCGCGCAATCTGCTGCAACCCTACGACCCACCGGACGCGGAATCATATCCCGCCAACGCCAGGGACAAAGAAAAGGCTTTCACGGCGATCTACGCGCGCAACTTTGTCATGGGCTACAACACCGCCATGCTCAGCGAAAAAGAGCGGCCGCGAGATTGGTCCGACCTCCTGGCACCTTTCTGGAAGGGCAAGTTCGCCATGGACGAAGAAGAGTTCGAGTGGTTCGGCACATTGGTCGACTATTGGGGACGGGAAAAGGCCGGCAAGTTCATCCGCGCACTCGCGGCGCAGCAACCGCAACTGCGCCGTGGCCATAGCCTGCTCGCCCAACTTCTTGCCGCCGGCGAGTTTCATGCCGCGATTGTTTTTCCATTCGAAATCGAGCAGCTAAAACTAAAAGGCGCGCGCGTCGACTGGGCCGCGACTTCCGATCCTATTGTCACGTCGATCAACGTCATGGCGCTGTCCGCCAAAGCACCCCATGTAAATGCCGGCAAGCTGCTGATCAACTATGTCTTGTCGGAAGAAGGCCAGACAATTATCAAGAGTCTCTCCCGCGTGCCGATCCGTCCCGGCGTCAAGCCGACAATTGCCAAGCTCGATCAATCGGCGCTGAAAATTCATTACGTCCCAGCCGACATGTTTCGCAAAGTCGCCGAGTATGAAAAGGAATTCAGGGAGCTATTCTGGAAAAAGTAATAAGCGTTGGTACGTTGTTTCTAAGGATTACGGAATTATCCTCGGCTTTTAAGCCGCACGATTCTGAATTCGTCGATTGGTAGTCGACTCCGTTCGTCATGCCCGCGCAGGCCTACGTCCAGACTTTATTTGACTCCCTAGTGCACGCGAGGACAGAGCCCGGCTTACACCCGTAAGGTAGTGCGGAGCACGGATCTCTTTGCGGTGTGCCGTTTAGGACAATACCGCTGTCGCTTCGATCTCGACCAGATATTTTTCACCGGCAAAACCATCCACGAAAGTAAACTCGACCTCCGGCACGGTTAGTCGGTCGGCGGCGGCGAGAACCTGTCTGACCTCTTGGACATTTGAACCGCGTTGCAGCAATAACGATAATTTCTCGACGTTTGACCAATCGGACTTGGCGCGGGCGAAGGCGTTATCCAGTGTGCCCAGCACATCTTTAACCTGCTGAGCCAATGTTGCCGCCTCTGAGGTAAAGCCCGAGAAGAACAGCAGCGCGTCATATTCGAGATAGCAGAGATAAGTGCGCGCCGGCTCGAAATCGATCGGGTTGCGCTGAACGGTCGCGTTCAAGGGCCGCATCGCCAGGAGTTCCAATCCACCCGAACCGTCGGAATCGAACCATTGTTTCGATATGAAACTCGAGCTGGCGGCGCGGCGCTTGCCGCTGAGAATTTTTGCGCGCGCCACGGTCGCATCGGTACGCGCTTGCCTGTCGCGCCCATAGACGCGAATGCGCGCCGTATTATCTAGCGACAAGCCATTGGACTTGAGCGCGGTGTCGAAACGTTCGAATAATTCCGCCGTCGCGCTCTCAACCGACGACCCGGCCGTCGCTTCTCCGGTTATTTCAAGGAACTCGCGTCCAAGCCACGTGAAAATCTTGGTTTCCATAGTGGCGGTAACATACCGCAACACGATAACCGAGACAAAGCCATTCTAGATCCAGTCTTGTCTTAGCCTTCTAATCTGTCATTTCGAGCGAAGCGAGAAATCTCTTCCACGCTTCGCATCGATGTCAAACTCAAGCGTACAATTCCACTCACGCCTTGCGTTTGGCCGTCGGTTTGGCATATCTGGCTTAGCCATGTGAAGAGGAGAATCGATGTTAGCGTCACGCCTCACCAACACAACATTCGCACTGCTGGTCTCGCTGTTATTTGTTACTGCCGCGTTCGCCCAACCGACCAAGATTCGCCTGGCCTCTACGGCTGCAACCAGCACGGAAAAAATCGCCTTCGCCTTGGCCAAGGATGCCGGCATTCTCAAAAAACACAATATCGATTTGGAACTGATTTTGATCACGGGCGGGCCAGTGGCGATGCAGGCATTGCTCGCGAAGAGCCTAGATATAATCACCACCAGCGCCACCGTGTTTCTCCATGGTTTCGTCGAAGGCGCCGATGTCAAGATCGTCGGCGGCGTCAACAACCGCTTTCCTTATACGTTCTTCACGCGACCGAATATTACTGCTCCGGCTCAATTGAAAGGTAAAACCTTGGGGATTACGCGTTACGGCAGCACCGACGAGCTCGCGACACGTATGGCGCTCGAGCAGTTCGGGTTGAATCCCAAGAGCGACGTCAAATTCATCCAAGGCGGAGGCTCGGCCGGCCGTATCAACGCTCTCCAAGCCGGCAGCATCGATGGCACCTCGCTCATATCCGGTGTCAGTCATGTCGCGAAGAAAGCCGGGATGAATCCTCTGCTCGACTTCGCGGAGAAAGAGATCGACTATCAGATGACCGGCGTGGTCGCCCGCGGCGACTTCTTAAAAAGTAGTCCCGAGGGGCTGCGCCGCTTCCTGCGCGCCTACGTCGAATCGATCCGCTTCTATAAAGCCAACCGCAGCGAAGCAATCAGAGAAACCATGAAGGCGATCCGCACCGATGATCGTCAACTGGCCGAAGCCGACTACAACTACCGCGCGCGTGCCTTCCCCGACGACGGCAAGCCGACGTTGAAAGGCATCCAGCTGGCCATCGACGAGTTGGTGAAAGAGAACCCGAAAGCAAAAACCGTTAGCCCACAGCAAGTGATCGATCTCAGCTTTTTGCCGTAGAAAAATGTTTCGCCGCCTCTTCACCGCCGAAGGCCAGAGTCGTTCCGCCAGAACCGTAGAAATTTTCGGCTGGCTGATTCTCGCGGAAGGCACTTCGGTCGTGCTCTTGCCGCAACTCGCCGTGGGGCTGCTGCATCTACCGCCATTGGTCGGGCAAGCGGAGAATTATTTCCGCCTCGTGGGAATACTGGTGAGCGGTGTCGGCATGCTCTATGTTGTCAGTGGCCGGCTAAACGCCGAAGGCTTTGTCTTTGCCTCCATGCTCGATCGACCGCTAGTCCCCGTTGCGATGGCGATCCTTTGGCATTTGGAAATCATACCCGGCACCCTAGCCTTAATTTTTTCGCTACAGGACTTCGGCAGTTTTGTCTGGACGCTCGTCACGTGGCGGTCGGAACATAGATGATGATCGTAGCGAGGGAGGACATATTATGAGCAATCCGATCATAGGTTTCATCGGCTTGGGCATCATGGGCAAGCCCATGGCGCGCCATCTTATCAAGGCGGGCTATCCGTTGGTGATTCACAACCGCAGCCGCGCGGCAATAGACGAACTAAGTAAAGAAGGCGCGCAGATGGCCGCGAATTCGCAAGAAGTCGCCCAGCGCAGCGAAGTTATTATCACTATGCTGCCCGACTCACCTGATGTCGAACTCGTCTACGCCGCGGAGCACGGCATTTTTGCCGGAGTGAAATCGGGAACGCTTCTAATCGATATGTCGAGCATTTCGCCGGTGGTCGCGCGCAAGCTCGCGGCGGAAGCGGAGAAGCGCGGCTGCGACATGCTCGATGCGCCGGTTAGCGGCGGCGAAGCCGGCGCCATCGCCGCATCGCTTTCGATCATGATCGGCGGCGAGGCTGGCGCGGTCGCGCGCGCCATGCCGATCTTTGAGAAGCTCGGTAAAAATATTGTCCATGTCGGCGCTGCCGGGGCTGGCCAAGTGACCAAAGCGGCGAACCAGATGGTTGTCGGTACGACGATCGCCATCGTCAGCGAGGCGCTCGTGCTGGCGGCAAAAGCCGGCGTCGATCCGGCCAAGGTCAGGCAAGCGCTACTCGGCGGCTTTGCCCAATCGAAAATCCTCGAGGCCCATGGACAGAAAATGCTCGATCGCAACTTCAAACCCGGCTTC
>DATLCH010000131.1:0-6583 GCA_035526465.1 Candidatus Limnocylindrales bacterium
GTAGTTCCAGAACATTTTACCGGGCCGTTTGTAGGAAACTTTGCCGGACGCCTTGAGACTGCGGCCAAGCGTTTTGACTTCGGTTTCTTGGCGGAAGTCGGCGACGAAATCGACCGTCGCGTCGTAGGTTTTTTGCAGCGCATCGACGATTGGTTCAGCGCTGTTTGATTCCGCAGCTTGGGTTGATTCGCTGTTCGTCGACAGGATGCTCGATGCAAGCAGCAGCGCCCAAACGATTTGCCTAATCTTCTTCGATTTTCTGCGCATAAACTTCTCTCGGTTTGGCACCATCAGCCGGACCGATGACGCGGTCGCGTTCCATGACTTCGATCATCCGCGCAGCGCGGTTGTAGCCTACACGCAATCTCCGTTGAATCATAGAGATCGATGCTTGTTGGGTCTCGGTGACGATGGCGACCGCTTGATCGTACATCTCATCGTAATCTTCATCCGCAGCTGCCGCGGCTTCGGTCTCTTTTTTCGCTTCGAGTATGTCGGTCCGGTAGTTAGGCCGACCCTGCTGCTTGATAAAATTCATTACTTTGCGCACTTCGCGATCCGAGACGAAGGCGCCGTGAATACGCGTCAGCCGCGCCGTGCCCGGAGGTAAAAAGAGCATATCGCCATTGCCGAGAAGCTTCTCACCGCCCATGGAGTCGAGAATCGTCCGCGAATCAATCCGCGATGTGACTTGGAAGGAAATGCGCGCCGGGAAATTAGCTTTGATCAGACCGGTGATTACATCGACCGAAGGGCGTTGGGTGGCGAGGATTAGATGTATGCCCGCGGCACGAGCTTTTTGGGCCAAACGGGTAATATATTCTTCGATGTCCCTGCCGACCGTCATCATGAGATCGGCCAATTCGTCGATGATGATAACGATGCGCGGCAGATGGCCGTGGACCAAAGGTGCGTCTTTCGATAGCCTGCCGCCAATAGCCGGAGTTTCTTCCATCGGTTCTGCTTCGGTCAACTCGATCAAGTCCTTTTTGTTGCCGGTCTCTTTTTCGACGGCGCGGTTGTAGCCGTCGATATTCCGTACCGCTTTCTCCCTCATTAGACGATAGCGGCGATCCATCTCATCCATCGCCCAGAAGAGCGCGGCAGCGGCTTTCTTCGGATCGGTGACCACTGGCACTAGTTGGTGCGGGATGTCTTCGTAGACGGTCAACTCAAGCATCTTCGGGTCGACCATGATGAACTTGACGTCCTGAGGACTGGCCTTGAACAAGAGGCTCAGGATCATCGCGTTGATCGATACAGATTTGCCGGTGCCGGTGGCGCCGGCGACCAAGAGGTGTGGCATTCTGGCCAGATCTGTGGAAAAGGCCACGCCACCAATGTCTTTGCCGAGCGCCAGAGTGATTTTCGAGTCGGCGGCGCGATAGGATTCACTTTCGATTACTTCGCGCAAATAAACCGTCTCGCGCCGTGGATTGGGAATCTCGATGCCGACGACGGATTCGCCGGGGATCGGCGCCAAGATGCGCACGCTGACGGCGCGCAGCGCCATCGCCAAATCGTCGGCCAGCATGACGATGCGCCGGACTTTGACGCCAGGCGCCGGCTTGAACTCGTACATCGTGATAACCGGCCCCGGGCGCACCGCGACGACTTCGCCCTCGACGCCGAAGTCTTCGAGTTTTTTCTGCAGGATCAAAGAGTTGGCGTGCAGGGTCTCCTTGTCGATACTGATCTGCTCATGCTCCGGCGGATCGAGCAGCTCCAGGGGCGGCAATTTGTATCCTTCGCCGACCTCTGGTAGGTCAAACTGTTCCGGCGCTGGTGCCGCCGGCTTTCTGGCGGACTTTTTAATCACTAAATCGTCGGGCGCATCGCTCTTGGTGAGAATCGCCGGCGGCGTGTAGTCTTTTTTATCTTTCTTAGTGTTTTCTCCTTTGCGTTTGTCGTTCTTTTCTTTGATTTCCCTGACGCGATCGTTAATTGCCGGCACTAATGATTTTTTAAACAGGGCAAAATTCTTTCTTGTATGACCGATCAAATCGAGGAGCGAATACTGGGTTAGCATCATGATGGACAAGAGCAGCATGAAGCAGGCGATCAATACTGAACTCAAACGGCCGAACAGCGGAATCAAAATACTTTCTTCGAGAAAGCCGCCGACAATGCCGCCGGCATCGCGGGCACTTTCACTGTCGATCAGGACGCTGAGCAAGATGCCTACGCTAACCAGGAGAACCGCGTAAGCCGACGCGCGAGCCAGAGAAATACCCTCGTAGCTGGCGCGAAACATCTGCACCGCGCCGCACACCAGGAATATCGGGACGAGGTAGGACGAGAGTCCTAGACCTTGTAGAAGCAGGTCAGCGAGGAACGCGCCAAGAAAGCCGCCCCAGTTGTGAGTGGTAACCGCACCCGACGGTGTATTGAACGAGCGGTCATTGACGCTGTAGGAAACCAAGCTGATGGCTATGAGTAATGCCGTGAGCGCGATCACTACGCCCCAGATTTCACGGTTGAGTCGACTTTTTTCGATTGCAGCTGGCATAATTGGCTTTCCTTAGGTTTCTATGATGTAGGGCAGCACGACGGGACGGCGATCGAGTTTTTTCCTAAAAAACCTCCGTAAAACACGGCGCACTTCCTCTTTGAGTTCTTCCGGATCGGTGCGCGTCTCGCGGTTCATGCCGGCGAGCGCGGCAAGCACGGCCTGTTTTGCGCTCTCCAGGACCTCGTCGCTTTCCTCGGCCAGCATAAAACCACGGGAAATCAGATCGGGCCCGGCGACGAGTTCGCCGGATTGCTGATGGATCGCCATGACCGCCAAGACCATGCCGTCTTCGGACAGATGACGCCGGTCGCGAATGACCATGTCACCGACGTCTCCGATGCCTTTTCCGTCGACGAAAACGCGGCCAACTTGGATTGGCTGGACTTTCTCAGCGCCGCGCGAAGTCAGCTCGAGGACGTCGCCATCGTCGAGTAGAAAACAGTTGTCTTCCGGGATGCCGACCTCCTGGGCAAGCCGGCGGTGACGCACCAAATGACGGTATTCACCGTGGATCGGCACAAAGTAGCGAGGTCGGGTGAGCTGCAACATAATCTTCAGCTCTTCCTGACTGGCGTGGCCGGAAACGTGGATTTCGGAAACTTTTTCGTAATGGACCTCGGCGCCGCGGCGGTAGAGATGATTGATCAGGTTCGAGATTACCTTTTCGTTGCCGGGAATAAACTTGGACGAGAGAATTACGGTGTCGCCACGTTCGACTTTGAGCGTCTTGTGATCATCCAATGCGACACGATGCAAGACCGACATGGGCTCGCCTTGGCTGCCGGTGGTGAGAAACATCAGACGATCGGGCGCCAGACCTTGCCAGCGGTCGCTGTCAGTCAGGAAACTGCGCGGTAAGCGCAAATACCCGAGTTCGGCAGCGACCTCACAGTTGCGAATCATGCTGCGCCCGCTGAGCACGACACGCCGATCGCAGCGCTCGGCGATCTCAACCACTTGCTGAATACGCGGGATGCTCGAGGAAAACGTCGAAACCAGTACTTTGCCGGTGCTCTTAACTATGATCTGTTCCAGATTGGTTCCGACTTCACGCTCGGAAGGCGTGTGGCCGCGCCGTTCGACGTTGGTCGAATCCGACATCAATAACAACACGCCCTTCTCGCCGTAGGCAGCAAAACGCTGGAAGTCGAACATCTCGCCATCCATCGGGGTATTGTCGATCTTGAAATCGCCGGTATGGATCACCGTGCCAACCGGCGTCTCGATAGCGAGCGCGAGGCAGTCCATCAAGCTGTGAGTGACGCGGATACCTTCGACACTGAAGGGACCGATTTGCCACGGCGCGCCGGCGGTAATCTCGTGGATCTCCGTGCTCTCTTCGAGATCGTGCTCTTTCAATTTGTTGGCCAATAAGCCGAGCGTCAGCTTGGTGCCGTAGATCGGAACATCAAAATGCTTCAAGACAAAGGGCAGCGCGCCGACATGATCCTCGTGAGCATGGGTGAGCACGATCGCCTTTAGCTTGGTCTTCTGTTCCAACAAATAACTGACGTCCGGGATCACTAAATCGATGCCTAACAAATGCGCGTCGGGGAACATGAGGCCGCAGTCCACCGCGATGGCGTCGGCGCCATACTCGATCAGCATCATGTTCAAGCCGAATTCGCCGAGGCCGCCCAGCGGGATGATCTTCAAGGTTTCCATAAATAGTTACACGAGACTTCCTGGCGCCGTGATAGACGCTCTCGTCAAGCTTTCCTGGTTTCTGTCAAATGGCTCGTTGGTTTGCAGATTAGCTGCGATGATTTCTTGAACCTTTGCGCTCAAACCGCGCAATCCACCTGGGCGAAATTCGTGCGCCATGATCGGCGCACTTATCGTTACATTGATCGCGCCGGGTTGGACGCGCCATTCACCTCTGGCAAGCAGTTTACCCGTGCCATTGATGGTCACCGGCACAATGGGTGTTTTGGTTTTCAGCGCCAGGAGAAAGCCGCCGCGTTTGAACGGCAACAACTTGCCGTCTGTACTACGGGTGCCTTCGGGAAATACCACCACCGAAATTCCCGCCGCGATGCGCTGCTTGGCGAGCTTCAGACTTTTCAGCGCATCCAGCGAATCCGCCCGGTCCACCGTGATATGTTTGGCCGCCCACATAGCCCAACCAAAGAAAGGTATCCAGAGAAGCTCTTTCTTGGCGATCCAGCGTAGCTGAAACTGTGGCAATGATTGAACCAGTACGGGAATGTCGAAGTTGCTTTGGTGATTCACAACAAAAAGATACTGGCGCTTAGGGTCTAGGCGATCCAAACCTTCTACGGTTAACCTGATGCCGCTGAATTTGACAATTATCCAAGTCCACAACTGACTGATGCGATAGACTCGTTTGCCGTTGGCATCGAATGGGCCGCCTAAAATCGTTAGCAACGAAAGCACCACCGTAGCCGCGATAACTATCACTAATTTGACTGAGTAAAACATCAAGGCAAGGCTAAATTTGGACAATTGAACCCATTGGAAATTAATACCAATTGTAGAGAAGGCTTGGATAAAAATCAATGTAAGGAAGTTTCCCGAAGTTGAGCTAAATCGAGTTGACTCTCCGGATAGCCAGGGTTAAGTTGGGAGCACTTTTCCAGCGCGGTTTCTTTTCAAAAGTTCTGGAGGGCGCATGTCCGTCAACAAAGTTATTCTGGTCGGCAATCTTGGTAAGGATCCCGAGGTGCGTTACACCCAAACAGGCAGCGCTGTGGCGAACTTCTCTCTAGCCACTTCGGAACAGTGGAACGACCGCGACGGCAAGAAACAAGAACGCACCGAGTGGCACAACATCGTGGTCTGGGGCAAGCAAGCCGAGCATTGCGGTCAATATTTGTCCAAAGGTCGGCAAGTTTTCATCGAGGGAAGCATTCGCACGCGGAGCTATGACGATAAGACTGGCAACAAACGATACATCACCGAAATCGTGGCCCAGCGGATTCAATTCCTCGGCGGTGGTGGTGGAACTCGTTTGCCGCAGCAAGGTATGGAATCCGGGAGTGTCGATGATATGGCCATGGGCGGCATGGGCGGGGGCCAGCCGCCGTTGGACGACGATATTCCATTCTAAATTTTATATACGCGCAGAGATCGAAGCGCTTCTCTCGGTCCAAGAGCAATCTTTAAATGCATTAACTGCTGATCATGCCCATTAACGGCTCCTCACCGTTATAAAGGTAAAGCCGATCGCCCGCCAATGTCCGCAACCTGCAAATTGTAACCCGACGGGTCACGGAAAAGCGCTGCTCGGTTCTTTTGCAATCTCATTTGGCATCCACGTGCGAGCAGCGCGAGCATTCCCTATATTCTGGAGCGCGACATGATTCCATACACATCGAAGTTGACGTTCGGTCCGGAAACAGCCGATTGGCAGGAGCGTCTCAACACCGAACGCATGCGCAATCAGCGTGTCGCGCGGGCGCAGGCGATGATGAAGAAGCATGGCGTCGCCGCGCTCCTCGAAGCGAACCATCACAACATTAGATATCTAACCGCGCTGCGCGGATTCATCTATCCAATGTGTCGTTATGTGCTGTTTTTCGCCGAGCAGGATCCGGTGATGTACGAGCACGACGGCTATTTTCATCAAATGCCGGATCAGTGTCCGTGGATAAAAGAGTGGCGCCCGGCTCACTCGTGGTTGAGTGGTGCCCCTGGCCCGGGTGCTTGCGCCGATGAGGCGAAAGCCTTTGCGGCGGAAATCAAAGCCGAGTTGGAAAAGCGCGGCCTGCTCGGCGAAAAGCTCGCGCTCGGCAGTTTCGACGGCAACGCTCGCGAAGCGCTGGTCAACGCCGGCGTGAAAAACATCGTCGACTCGCGCAATCTCATGCTCGAAGCGCGCATGATCAAAAATCAGGATGAAATTAACTGTCTCAAGACCTGCGCGTCGATGGTCGACGGAGTCTGGTATCGGGTCTGGGAAAATTTGAAGCCGGGGATTCGCGACACCGATCTGATGCGGATCGCTTCCGGCGCCGGCTGGGAGATGGGGCTCGAAGGCTCCGTGCCAGGCGGTTGGCGCACCGGGCCGACCACCTTCGACCGCGGTCCGCACGCCACCAGCCGGGTGAT
>DATLCH010000138.1:0-2817 GCA_035526465.1 Candidatus Limnocylindrales bacterium
AAAAACTGTTGGTAGCGGCTGAAAAAAGACGCGCGTAAATACAAGGTCCCGATCGACTTGTTCTCTTGACGCACAGGTTCGAATATTACTAGCCCGGCGTCTTCAAACCGGTAGCCTTTCGGCTCGATATTGCGCGGCAGCAGGGCGGCTGGCAGGGTTTTCGGATAAGTGGCAAAAATGTTTCCTTGATCGTCGATTAGGATCGCCGCCTCGATATCCGGCTCGACTCTGAGCGCGCCGAGAATCTCCTCGGCAACTGCTTTGTTGGAAAACGCCAAGGGTGCGCCGCTGTTGTCGGCAATGACCGCCGTCAGCGTCGACAAATTGCGCAGCGAGCGCGAGCGGAAATCGATCGCCTCGTAAGTGACGAAAGCGGCAGCGGTGACAAAAACCACAGTGACACTGGCGATCAGGATGACCGCGCGAACGCGCTTTTGAATCGAACTTTGCGGTTCCGGCACGGCGCTATTCACCGATTACCTCCGCGGCGCGCAGCAGCCGTGGGTCGAGCACCAGACGTGCTGCAACGGCGGCTTTCAGATTGATCCGCATGCGAATCTTGTTTTGCTCGCTGATTAACACAATCATCGTTTCGAACGAACTTGCCGATGCACTGCCGTCTCTGACCGTCAGCACGCTTTTACCGGCGAGCGCCGTGGCAATCTCCTTTGCTTGGCGCGCCGCGCCCGAGGTCGTGTAGAGAATATGGCATGTCTTAGCTTGTTCGATAACCCGCAGCAGTTGGACGACGAATCTCCGTCCATGCGCTGTTTCACCCGACACGGCGGCGCTTAAAGCGCCGTCGAACGGATTATCGCCGAGCACACAGATGACGATCGGGCTTTCGGGATTTTCAAAAGCATCGCTGGGCCATTCCGTGAACTGCGCTAAGCGCCAAAGAAACACGGCTTTTAATTGGTACTCTTTCGAGACTTGGGCAGATGCCGGCGTGGTCAACATAACCGGCAATAAAAGCATGGCGTACGCGACCCGGCGCCCGCGCACGGGCGGCGCCAGGAAACGGCGCAACCCGAGCCACGCATCGGCGCAAGCGCGCCCCAGGCGGCGCCGGTTATTTTCCTGACTTGGCGCCATTGCTGCTCGTGAGGAATTTCCAAGTCACTGCACCATAAATGCTCCGCGGGATACTCTGACGCGTCGTTGGATTGCCGAACTCAGGATGCCGCCCATTCAATAGGTTCTGTCCCACGACCGACACCTCCCAACTGGCAATCGGTCGCCAACCCAGGCGCAAATCCAGAGATGTGTAGCTCGGCACTAACGGTCCGAGCTGATTTAGGTTGTCGACGTAACGTAGTATCGAATCGAACTCTAGGTTGGCGGGCAGATTAATCATCGATTGAATTAGAAATTGATTCTGTGGATCGTTGCCCTCGCCGCGTCCTTGGTTGAGATCTTGGCTATTGCCGAACAAGATGCGTTTTTTTAAGTAGGTGTAACCACCGCGCAAGCGCCACCAGTGGGTTGCCTGCCAAGACATCGCCAGTTCAATGCCGTATGTTTTTGCCCGCAGACCATTGAGAATAATGAACTGCCCGGGTGCGCCCGCTATTGGTTCGGCGCTGCGAATGTCATCGTAGTCATTAAAAAAAGTTGATATGGACCCGGTAACTTCCTGGGTCAGCTCGGCGCGGTAACCGAGCTCATAAGCGATAACCGTCTCGGATTTAAATTTATTTCCGCCGCCTCGAAGAAAAAACGGCGGCGTGCTAGGCACGAACAGTTCCGTATCAATACGGCTCGGTGAACGCACTGCCCGCGAAACCGCAGCCCATAACGTGTGATTCTTCGTCGCCGGCATCCAGGCGATGCGCGCGTTAGGCTGCACCTCCAATCCGGTAAAGCTGTTGTGCTCGATCTTTGCGCCGAGGGTTAGAAAGAGGCTTTTGGGAACCAATGTAATCTCGTCCTGCAAGAAACCGCTGAAAAGCTGCAATGTCTGATGCCCCGGTAAAAAGGCAAAATTAGGTAACGGACCGTTTACCACGTGGTCGTCCATGAACCGGTAGCCACCGCCCCAAAGAAAATTATGAGTTTCACCTACTGGAAATCGGTGCTGGAATTCAATGTCAAACGTGTTGAGTGCTTCAGAAAAAATATCGGGATTGCGTCGATGAGTTCTGTCCCAGTAGAGCTGGAACGAAATTTCTTGGTTGCTGGCCAGGGTTTGCGTCCAACGGCCAAGTAGGTTTTGGCCGTCCATCGTAAGGTCGCGCGGCCTGCCGATCTCCTCGCCACCAGCGTAGAAATTCCCTTGAACCATGGCTTTGGCGCCGGGAGTGGGGGACAAGTCGGCTCGAAACCCCCCTTGCCCTAAATGCCAATGGTCGTTTGCCTTTGAGCCATTGGCCAAGAATGTTTCACCCTGATTGAAGCCCATGCCATATACACGATAGCTAAAGTTGTCGCCAACTTGGCCGCCGTAGCGGCCATTGCCGAAGCCTCTGAGAAAAGATCCACCGCCACCGCTCAACAGTGCGCCTTGAGTGTCGCGCGCGCTTTTGGTGATCACACTGATGACGCCATTGATGGCATTGGAGCCCCAGAGTGCTGCGCCCGGACCGCTGATAACTTCGATGCGGTCGATGTCTTCGAGCATCACATGCTGCACATCCCAGAACACTCCCGAGAAAAGCGGTGTATATACTGTCCGTCCATCGATCAGCACGAGCAGTTTGTCGGCGGTGCCGGAGTTAAAACCGCGCGCGCTAATCGCCCAGTTGTAGGAATTGATCTGAGCTACTTGAAGGTTCGTCGCTAGACGCAGCGCCTGCGGCAGGCTCGTTGCTCCGGATC
>DATLCH010000142.1:0-7462 GCA_035526465.1 Candidatus Limnocylindrales bacterium
ATCGTCATCATAGGCAACGAGGTTCTGTCGGGAAAAACACAGGATATCAACTCTCATTTTCTCTGCACCGAACTCCGTCAGCTGGGCGTTGAAGTGCAGAAGATTTCGACGATTCAAGATGAAATAGAGCTCATCGGTCACGAAGTCGCGGCGTTTTCCAAACGGTTCGACTACGTGTTCACGACCGGCGGCGTCGGGCCGACCCACGACGATGTCACTATCGAAGGCATTGCGCATGGTTTCCATGTCAGCGTTGTGCGCCATCCCGATATCGAAGCGCGCATGCGCCGTCGCTTAGGTGCGGATTTGAATGAGGCTCGGCTGCGCATGGCCAATGTGCCGGAAGGCGCTACACTCCTATGCGCCGATGCGCCATTCGCGCCGATCGTGCAGATACGCAATGTCTATGTTTTTCCCGGCATCCCAAAGATTCTCCAGGAACGCTTTCACAATATCAAAGAACAGTTTCGCGACGCACCCTACTATCTTAAAAACGTTTACGTTCGACACGGCGAAGGCATTATCGCCACCATGTTAAATGACTTGTTGGTGAAATATCCCGAACTCATGCTGGGATCTTATCCCGTACTCGACCTACCCGACTACAAGGTCAAAGTGACCTTGGAGTCCAAAGACCAAAACTATTTGGCTCGTGCATTAGAAGCTTTCGTCGCATCTCTCCCCAAAAACAGCGTCCAACGCATCGACTAGCTAGAACGAATGGCCGAGACTTCGTCCTGGGGCAGACTGCCGCCATTCAAGAAGGCGCCGCTGCCACCGATGCCGGGAATGCTTCGCGCACTCGGCCCCGGGGTGGTTTTCATGGCGCTCGCCCAAGGCAGTGGCGAGCTGATTTTTTGGCCTTATACAATTGCTAAATATGGCTTAACGTTTTTGTTTTTGCTGATCCCTGCCTGCCTGCTGCAATTTCCGGTGATCTACGAGATCGGCCGCTACACGTTGCTCACCGGTGAAAGCATTTTTCAGGGTTTTATTCGGCTGAATCGTCAGTTCGCTTTCATCCTCTGGATATTGATGACGCTCTCCTTTCTCTGGTTCGGCGCTTTTGCCGCCGCCGGGGGCACCTCAATCGCCGCGCTGACCGACTTCCCCGGCGGGTGGAGCCGTAGAGAGCAAACTTTATTTTGGGCGTACGCCACCATGGCGCTCTTTTTAATCGCCATCCTGCTCAGCAAGGTCATTTACAAATTCATTGAGCTTTTCATGTGGAGCGTGGCGATCTTTACCTTAGTCGGACTCATCTGGGCGAGCGCCAATGCGGAGGTGCTGGGCGCGGCGCCTAGTTTCGTAAAGGGTCTGATCATCCCACAGTGGCCGATGCCGCGTCCGTGGGATTCAGCCGACGCGACAAAGTTGCTGACGGCCGTGACGTTTGCCGGCCTTGGTGGATTCTGGACGCTTTTTTATTCGTATTGGCTGCGCGACAAAGGCGCGGGGATGGCCCACTATGCCGGACGGCTCACCGGGCCGATTACCGGTAAACCGGAAGCGCTACCAGAGTCGGGCGCCCTACCAGGCAACGATGAAGGCCTCGCCCATGTAAAGCACTGGCATCGGTTCATGTTCTGGGACATCGGGATCGGGGTTATCGGCAATATGATTACCACGCTACTCACCTGCTTGCTCGCCTACGCCCTGCTATTCCCAAAGGGGCTGTTACCGCAGGGATATGAGATTGCGGTGGTGCAAAGTCGGTTTTTCGAAGTTAGCTGGGGCGGATGGGGCCGCATTTTGTTTCTGGTGGTGGCCGCAGCATTTCTCTCCGACACCTGGCTGGCGACGGTCGACGCTGTCAGCCGCACCCATGCCGATTGCGTCTACGGCTTTTTCCCCGGCAGTCATCGGATCTCCTATCGCAAGTGGTATCTAATATTTTTACTGCTGCTCACGTTAGTCACCGGCATTACCGTGCAGATGAACGAACCGGGCACGCTGATTTTGATTTCGGCCGTAATCGGATTCGTCGGCACCGTCCTTTATTCCGTCGCCCTCGTTTTGTTGAATCATATTTACCTGCCACGTCATCTGCCCAGCGCAGCGAAACCAGGAAGATTAAGTTTCTATCTCTTGCTTCTTTCGTGCACCGCCTACTTCGTGCTCGCCATGCTTTATGTTTTATCAGTGATTAAGGCCATCTAACCGGGACCCCCTTTAAGTTTAATGGCATTAAGGCTGCCGCGCTGGTATTATTGGCGAAATTTACCTGGAGAATTCACCTTGACAGAGATCATGAATTGGATCATGGAGTCTATCCGCGCTTACGGGCCGTGGAGCGTCTTTGCCGGCGTCATTATCGAGTCGGTGATCGTGCCGATCCCTTCGCCGCTGATCATTATGGGTGCAGGTTTTATTTTGATCGGTGCCGAGCTGCAATTTTTCGGAGCCCTCATACCGATCTTGCTGCAGATTGTCCTGCCCGGCGCGATTGCATCGACATTAGGCGCCTACATTGGTTACGCTATCGGCTATTACGGTGGCAAACCGATGGTCGACCGCTGGGAAAGTTTTCTCGGATTTAGTTGGAGAGATGTCGAAGCTTTGGAAAAACGCCTTCAAGACGGCCACGTTAAAACGACGATTTTTTTTCTGCGCGCCTTGCCAATATTTCCGCTGTCGGTGATCTCCGCCACTGCGGGTCTGCTGCGATTGCCGTTAAAGGAGTTCAGCCTCTGGACTTTCTACGGTACAATTCCGCGCTGCTTGCTACTTGGTTATCTCGGCTGGGGGCTGGGCGAAACCTACCACGGCATTGCGCGAGGCATCGATAAAGCGGAAGGAATTGTCTCGGGAATTCTAGTCCTGGCGATTATGGGGATCATCATTTGGTTGCGTTCCCGTGTGCGCGGCAAGATTCTCGATAACGGCTGAACGTGGTCGACGCGACAATCTGCTAGAACCAGTGTTGCTCGGCGCCGATTCCCCAGCCTAAAAAGATTCCGAACGCCACGCTGGCAAATCCTGCAATCATCCGTATCGAACGATTCATCGCCGAAAAACGTCGAGCTGTAAGTATGAACGGCAAGCTGATAATGCCGCTCAAGAGCAACATCCCACCTATCGAGCCAAATCCGAAAATCACGATATAAGCGAGCGCTGCGAGAGGCGACGGGATCGTCCCGAGCACGAGCAACATCAACGCCGCGCTACCGGCCAAGCCGTGCACCATACCAACGAAAAACGGTCGGCGCATGGCTTTGAACGGATGGTTATGAGCGTGATCCTGCTGCGGTTTTTCGTGCACGTGAAAATGGGTATGGGTTTCCGGATTATGGGTATGGGAATGCAAATGAACTTGCGCCGGGCCAAAGGTGCGCCACAAGACGTTTAGGCCGAGTATTACCAACATAATCGCGACGAGAAACTCGAGACCTGCCGCGACTGAGTTGGGAATTGTGATGCGCAATCCGATAACCACCAAACCGACGAGAAACAGCGTCGTCGTGTGGCCCAAACCCCAAAATGCGCCGATCAACGACGCCCACTTGAAATTCTTATGCTCGCTGACGATGGTCGAAACCGCGATCAAATGATCGGGATCAAGCGCATGCTGAACACCCAGTACGAGTCCTAACCCAAAGGCGGCGAAAATAGAAGCTTCCATGGTGTCAAACGAGACAAGTGACGAGACAGAGCCTGCGGCTGTCCACGTCACTCAATTTTCGATCCGCATCCGCCGCGATTCTCTATCTCTGCAATGGCTGGCCGCTCTGCGTGCCGATCCACACTTCTCCGCCCTCGAAAACCTCTTTCTTCCAGATCGGCACGGTCTTCTTGATCTCTTCAATGGCGAACCGGCTGGCCGCGAAAGCGGCGTCGCGGTGGGCCGACGAAACAGCGATAATGACGCTCGCTTCGCCAATCTGTACGGGACCTAAGCGGTGAACGATGGCCATGCGACGGATCTGCCATTTTTGCGCTGCTTCAGCGCCGATGCGCGCCAGTTCTCTCTCCGCCATTTCAGGATACGACTCATAGTCGAGCGCGATCACGCTACGCCCTTCGTTGTTGTTGCGGGTCGTGCCAATGAAAGTAGCAATTGCGCCGGCTTCGGCGTCGGTTACGTAACGCACCAGTTCATTAAGATCAATCGGTTCATCTTGCACGCGAAACATATTTTCTCAACCTCCGCTTACCGGGGGAATGAACACAACTTCGTCGCCATCGTGCAGCGTGTCGTTCGAACCAACATAGTTCTGATTGACAGCGTAGAGCAGGCGAATGCCCGGAACATCGAGCTTGGGAAAATGTTGCTGCAAATCGCGCCAGAGATCGGCAACTGTGGCACCTTCAGTGAGTTCGTGAACCACTTCGGCGGTCCCGGCGCGCTCGCGCAGGATCGCAAAGAACTTCACGCGAACTTTCATGTTCCTTGGAGCTGCGAAACCATGTGGCGAATTTCCGGTACAATCAGCTTTTCCATGGCCAAGCTGACTGCGCCTTTCGATCCCGGTAGCGAGATCAATACTTTTCCGCGTGCGGTTCCAGCAGCGGCCCGGCTCATGATGGCCGCCGAGCCGATGTCGAGATAACTCAAATAGCGAAAAATCTCACCAAAGCCGTCGAGTCTTTTATCTAGAAAGCGGCTGACCACTTCGTAAGTGCCGTCCCGTGGCGCGATACCGGTTCCCCCGTTGACGATCACCACTTCGACGTCGCTGCTTCCGAGCACTTCGTTGAGCAATGCCTCGATCTCTACCGGCTCGTCTCTAACGATTCGGTAGCCCGCCAAGTGATGTCTCTCTGTAGTGAGAAATTGCTTTATGGTTTGGCCGCTGCTGTCGTTGGTTTGGTCGCGCGTATCGCTCACGGTAATGACGAAACAGCGCACGCTCGATTTGGCTTTTTCTTTGTGCTCATGGACCGACATAGTCGCCTCGCAGCGGTTTTTCACCGGCGACTATAACAACGGACTCTGGTGAATTCAAACCAGCGAATTTTCTACTCTTTTCTCGTTTGTACCCTAGGCCTACCAGAGGTTCTCAAGGCTCATCCGAGGTGTTAGCCGCCCGGGTGACTAGTTGATTGGAGACCTCAAGTCATCAGTTAATTCAATCTATACGCTCATGGCTTTCCAGATTCACCGCACCTTGATTAGAATGGTGATACTACTTGCCCTGAGAAAAGGAAGCGTATTGGCATGGAGAAAAACGTAATCGATTGAACGTATATCCACCGATCACCGCCTAATCAACAAGCGCATCAATCGCTGGACATTTCCGCTAAAATGCGGGGAACTGCGCTGTCGATTCAAAGCGAGTTCCCCATGATTGAACTCCGTCGTGTCGATCACTAGGATGGGCCTGACAATGACGCGCGAGCCTTTTTCACTCTACATTCACATACCCTCCTGCATCAGTAAGTGTCCGTACTGTGATTTCAACTCTCATGTCGTGGCACAGATCCCAGAGACTGGATATGTCGACGCGCTCCTGCGCGAGCTAGAGTACTTTGGTGACGAAATTGAGTGGCGCGGCCGCACCGTGCAAAGTATCTTTTTCGGCGGCGGCACACCGTCAACTTTCAAACCCGCTAGCATCGGCAAACTTTTGGCGTGGGCGGCCGCGACTTTTCCCATCGCCGCTGACTGCGAGATCACTATGGAGGCGAATCCCGGCACCGTCGATGCCGCACATTTCGCGGGTTACCGGAAAGCCGGGGTCAATCGCATCAGCGTCGGCGTGCAGTCGTTCCAGACTAAACTGCTGAACTTCCTGGGCCGCGTCCATTCGGCCGACGAAGCAAAACAAGCTTTGAACGTGGTCAAAGAGTCCGGCTTTGTAAACTTCAGCTTCGATTTGATTTACGCCAACCCCGGGCAAACTCTCGCCGATCTGGAAGCGGATCTCGACACCGCTTTGGAATTTCATCCGCCGCATCTATCGGCTTATAATCTAACGTTCGAAGAGGGGACACCTTTCCATCGCGAATACCGGGCCGGCAGAATAGCGAATCTCGACGAAGACGAAGAGATCGCCATGGCGGAGCTGATTGACTCTAAGCTCAGCTTGGCCGGCTTGAAACGTTACGAGATTTCAAATTATTCGCGCCCGTGGTTTCACTCGCGCCACAACGTGAACTATTGGCAAGCCGGCGATTATCTCGGATTGGGCGCTGGTGCTCATAGCTACCGGCGCAACCACGACGGGGTAACCGGACAACGTTGGAGCAATGAAACAAGCCCGTCCAAGTACATGGCACGGGTCAATGACACGTGCGAAGCGATTATCGATCGAGAAACCATCGACAGACTCAAAGCGGCGGCCGAGTTCATGTTTCTCGGCTTGCGCATGACTGACGGCGTCCGCAGCGATCTTTTCGGACAGCGTTTTGGCCAGTCACCCCGACGATTTTATCCGCAGATCGATGGCTGGATCGACAGTGATCTGCTAGTAGAGAGTGCGGGATTCTTGCGCTTCACGAACAAAGGGCTGATGCTCGCCAATTCGATCTTCGTACATTTTATGTAGGACGGAAGGCCGCCAGTGCTTCCGGCAAGTCAGTTTCTCTGGAGAAAACAATGACCACCGCTGACCTGAACAAAATCCGCATCGATCATATCGGCAGCCTGGTACGGCCGGCAAATCTCAAAGACGTATTTTCCCGCTACGACCGCGGTCAAGCCGATAAAGAAGAGTTGCGCCAAGCACAAGACCAGGCGATTCGCGACGTGATCGCACGGCAGGAAAACCACGGCTATCCGATCGTAACCGACGGCGAATTTCGCCGCCATAGTTTTCAAGAAAGTTTTTCCGAGTGCGTTGCCGGCTTCGACGTGCCAAAAAATATCAGTCTGTATTATGAACAGCGCGACTTGAACCAGACCCCGCTCGCGCGCGCGGAGCAGAATTTTGAAGAAGCCGGACCGGCGATCATCACGCGACGCGGTGCCGCCGAGCGCTTGAAACTGGTGCGCAACCTACCGCTGGAGGAATTTCGCTACGCCCAACATACCGCCAAAGTTCCCGCCAAAATTACCATCTTGGGGCCAGACCGCATCGCCCAACGATTTAAATGGGAAGCGTCACTGAAAGTTTACAAAGGGCTCGACGACTTCGTCCAGCACATCGTTGAAATCGAACGGCAAATAATTTCAGAACTCGTAAAATCCGGCTGCAAATACATCCAGATCGACGCTCCCGGCTACACGGCCTACGTCGACAAACTCTCGTTGGATCGCATGCGCGCGCGCGGCGAGGATCCTGAGAAAAATTTCCAACGTTCCGTCGACGCCGATAACGCTCTAATCGAAGGCTTCCCCGGGGTAACCTTCGGTATCCATGTCTGCCGCGGTAACGCCCGCACCATTGATCCGACCACCGGTAAGCTCGTACCCCAATGGCACCGTGAAGGTTCCTACGACGCTATCGCCGAAAAACTTTTCAACACGCTCCGTCATCATAGGCTGCTGTTGGAATACGACAGCGACCGCGCCGGCGGCTTC
>DATLCH010000179.1:0-2579 GCA_035526465.1 Candidatus Limnocylindrales bacterium
AAAGCATGCGTCGGCTTGAATCCGCCGCAGAGGGTATGGTGCCACATCACCGGCACCGACCTGGTGCGCGACCGCGACGGGCGAGTTTACGTTTTGGAAGACAATCTGCGCTGTCCGTCAGGCGTGTCTTACGTCCTGGAAAATCGCCGGATCATGAAGCGCACTTTCCCGCAGGTATTCGAGGCTTCACGGGTCAGGCCGGTGGACGAATATCCCAGCCGGTTGCTCTCGACCCTTCAATCGTTGTTTCCAGGGGCTTTCGACTCGCCCAAAGTAGCCGTGCTGACGCCGGGGATTTACAACTCGGCGTATTACGAACACTCCTTTTTGGCGCAGCAAATGGGCGTGGAATTGGTGGAGGGGCGCGACTTGGTGGCGGTCAATAACCGGATCATGATGCGCACGACCAAAGGGCTCCAGCCGGTGGATGTTCTGTACCGGCGCATCGACGATGATTTTCTAGATCCGCAGGTGTTTCGAGCCGATTCGCTCCTCGGTGTTCCCGGACTCATGGATATCTACAAAAAGGGACGTTTAGCGCTGGCGAACGCGCCGGGAACCGGCATCGCCGACGACAAATCGATCTACGCCTATGTGCCGAAAATAATCGAATACTACCTTGGCGAAAAAATAATTATTCCCAACGTGCCGACTTACATCTGCGCCGAAGCCAATGACCTGTCCTATGTCGCCGATCATTTGGATCAGCTGGTGGTCAAAGCCGTTAATGAATCCGGCGGCTACGGCATGCTCGTCGGGCCGCACGCGACGGCGCAGGAACGCAGCGAGTTTGCCCGGCGGATTCGCAACGATCCGCGCAACTATATCGCACAGCCGACATTGGGCTTATCGCGGGTGCCGGTGATCGCCGAAGGTCGCATCGTCGGGCGTCATGTCGATTTGCGTCCGTATGTGCTTTACGGCAGCGACATTTACGTGCTGCCGGGAGGCCTGACTCGGGTCGCGCTCAAAGCGGGTTCGTTGGTAGTCAACTCGTCGCAGGGCGGCGGGAGCAAAGATACCTGGGTGTTACAGTCGTGAATCGCGCCCTAATCAGCAAGGCGCCGAGATGCTAAGCCGAGTTGCAAATTCGATCTACTGGTTGAGCCGCTACATGGAACGGGCCGACAATGTCGCTCGCTTCATCGACGTCAACTTGCAAATGATGCTCGATTTGCCGAGCGGTTCACAGGAACAATGGCAGCCGCTGGTGAGCATCTCCGGCGACGACGGCGCATTCTCGTCGATCTATCCTGTCGCTACGCGCGACAACGTCATCAAATTTCTTGCCTTTGCCAGCGATAACCCAAACTCGATCGTGTCTTGTTTGCGCGCCGCGCGGGAAAATGCCCGGACGATTCGCGAGTCGATTTCGCCCGAGATGTGGGAGCAGGTCAACAGCTGCTATTTGATGGTCAACGCCGCGGCGTCAAACGAATTGCCTGGTTCGTCCTCGAGCTTTTTCAGCGACGTGAAAAAAGCCAGCCAACTGTTTCACGGCGTTACCGATGCGACTCTATTGCATGGTGAAGAGTGGCATTTCTACCGGGTCGGGCGACTGCTCGAGCGGGCCGACAAAACCTCCCGGCTGCTCGACGTTAAATATTTTATGCTGCTGCCTTCGGTCACCGACATCGGCACGCCTCTAGACGATATTCAGTGGGCCGCGGTGCTGCGATCGACGAGCGCGTTGGAAATGTACCGCAAACGCCACGGCCATATCGCGCCGGAACAGATCATCCAGTTTCTCGTTTTGGACCATGAGTTTCCACGCTCGATTCATTACTGCCTGACGACCGCAAATGACTCGCTTCACGCGATTTCCGGAACGCCGATCGGGATGTTCCGCAACGCTGCCGAGCAGCGCCTGGGTCAGCTGCGCGCCGAATTGGCTTATACCGACACGCGCCAGATTGTCACGCGCGGCCTGCATGAATTCCTCGATGCGTTTCAGACTAAATTGAATTTAGTGGACCAGAGTATTTTTGACGCTTTTTTTGCGCTCCGCCCAGTGGCATCGAATGCGCAGGATCAACCCGAGCAGTGAGCGACGGGTAAATCGGCCTCGACAGACCAGGCCAAAACGCAACGAAGCCAATCCAGATGGGATGGCGTTCAGAATTCGAAGTACTTCGATTCCAAGCTCGAGCCACGGCCCAGCGGATCGAGGACGACATTGATTTGCTGCGATCGCTTTATCTTGGCGGATCTGTCCGAGTGGCTATACTTTGAAATCAGCTCGGTATCGGTTGTCACCTTCTCTTGATATGAGTTCTACGGTCACATCATCGCGCCATCGAAGTTTCCCCAAATATGAGTAAAAAACGAACTCACTTGGGAGACCTGATACCAGCGGTTTTACTTTAATAATTGTCTTATTTCGATCACGGAATCTCACCAACAAACGGGCTTCAGTGATATCGTGTTCGATATGTACTTCAGCAGTTGCAGTTCTGGATTTGTTTGCTATTGGACGCTTCCATGTCCACTCGTTTACGAGACCGCGAGCAAGGACACAATTGTAAGCCAATTCGAAGTCCCGCATTTTCCACCCTTTTTCCTTCGCTACAGCCGTTACC
>DATLCH010000233.1:0-11710 GCA_035526465.1 Candidatus Limnocylindrales bacterium
CGGCTTGTCCCACCAGCGCCGTAATCTGAAGCGATTCGATCGCGTCGACACGAATCGGCTTGGCATTAGCCGCCGGAGCAGCGACAAAACTGGGACCTTTGCCGTCCACCGGTTTACTCCAAAATGTCTGGCCGACCCGGCTTGCCAGCGCTTCCATCTGCTTGGCGGTATAGTGATGTGACGGCCAAACGGGATCGCCCAAGCTGAGCAGCAGCAACGCACAAAAAGCCGCGGTGGCAGAAGGGCGAAATAGTTTTTTTAAGCAATCCATTGAACCGGGTTACTTCTTCTACTTTGACGACGCCGGAGGAAAAGGCTTTCGCTGAGAAATTTATCAGCTCCGCGCGGCGATCCAAATCTATACGGAGGTTATGAAAAAGTCCAAACCGACAGAAGGAGTCATGCGGAGATGCAGTGATTGGGCAAATAAAAAGGGGCCGTTAGGCCCCTTAAGTATCTTGGTTGCGGGGCCGGGATTTGAACCCGGGACCTCAAGGTTATGAGCCTTGCGAGCTGCCAGACTGCTCCACCCCGCGATAAAACTATCGAGTGCTCTTTCTACCTTGCGGTTTCCGTGTAGTCAAGGTAGGGAAGCGCATGAGTCAAAAATTCCGCAATCCTTTTCCGACTGTAGACATTATCATCGAGATCGATGATGGGATCGTTCTGATCGAGCGAAAAAATCCGCCGCCGGGCTGGGCGCTTCCTGGCGGATTCGTCGATTACGGTGAGACCGTGGAGCGCGCAGCGGTGCGTGAAGCCAAGGAAGAAACCTGTTTAGATGTGCGATTGACCGAGCAGTTCTACACGTACTCCGATCCACAGCGCGACCCGCGGCATCACACTTTAGCAGTGGTGTTTATCGCGACGGCACAGGGCACACCGCGGGGGGCCGACGACGCGCGAGTGGCAGAAATTTTTTACGAAGGCGGTTTGCCAAGCCCGATCGCCTTCGACCACTCGGCCATTCTGCGGGATTACTTCCACTTCAAGAAAACCGGCCAGCGGCCGAAGCCTTAAGTGAGTTGCGCCACCGCATCGGCGATACGCCTGCAGCCCTTTTCGATATCGGCCAGGGATGTCGCGTAGGAGAATCGGATGTGCCGTTGGGAGCCGAAATCTTCTCCAGGAACGCCAGCGACTTTAGCTTCGTCGAGTAGGTAATCGGCGACGTCGCACGGCGAAGTCAGTTTCTTACCATTAGCCGACTTACCGATCAGACCCGCGATATTGGGAAAGACGTAGAAGGCTCCTTCAGGTTTGAGGCAACGAATTCCTGGGATGGTGTTGAGACGCTCGACAATCACGTCGCGGCGTTTTTGGAACTCACGTACCATCATCATTACCGATTCCTGGCCACCGCGCAGCGCTTCCAATGCCGCCCACTGGGCAATCGAGGTGGGGTTCGAGGTACTCTGACTCTGAATCTTGCCGGCGGCGGCGATTGCGTCGCTCGCGCCGATGGCATAACCGATGCGCC
The DNA here is from genome assembly GCA_035526465.1 of Candidatus Limnocylindrales bacterium. Lineage (GTDB taxonomy): Bacteria > Desulfobacterota > Binatia > UBA9968 > UBA9968 > DP-20. The sequence continues at coordinate 1,481 of DATLCH010000233.1, forward strand.
AGCCGGTCATGGCGTAGGTTTTCGAAACGCCATTGATGATGATTGTGCGCTCGCGCAGATCGCCACAAAGCGCGACGATGTTATGCATCTCGAAGCCGTCGTAGATAATTTTCTCGTAAATATCGTCGGCGAAAATCAGACACGAATGTTTTTTTAGAATCGCCGCGATTGCCAGCAGCTCGTCCTTGCTATAAGTCGCCCCTGTGGGATTGCACGGACTATTTAGGAAAAACACTTTGGTCTTTGCTGTTAGCCCGGCCTGCAGCTGTTCTGGTCTGATGCGAAAGCCGGTCGACTCGTCGGTCGGAATTAGTTTGGGTACGCCGCCTGCCAACAGAGCCATGTCGGCGTAACTCACCCAATACGGCGCGGGAATCAACACTTCGTCGCCGGGATTGACCGCGGCTTGGAGCAAGTTGTAAAGCGAGTGCTTGGCGCCGCAGCTGACCACGACGTCTTCCTTGCGGTAGCTGAGACCGTATTCTTTTTGATATTTCTGCACGATGGCCTCGCGCAGCGGCTCAATGCCTTTAACATCGGTGTACTTGGTCATGCCTCTACGCAGCGCTTCGATGGCCGCGTCTTTGATATGCTCAGGGGTGTCGAAATCCGGCTCGCCGGCGGAAAAATTGACGATATCGATGCCTTCCGATCGCAGCTTGCCGGCTTTGGCCGCGATCGCCAACGTAACCGAGGGTTTAATTAATTTGGTTCGTTCAGCCAGAAACGTCATCGCCAGATCCTTGTTATTTAAATTTCTCTTTGAGTTTTTTTAGGACATTGTCCGGCACGAGACCGGCGACGTTGCCGCCTAGACTGACGACTTCTTTGACCAGCCGTGAGCTGGTATAGAACTCCGACTCACCGGTCATCATGAAAAATGTTTCGAGCTTTGGTTTGAGCCGGTGGTTCATCATTGCCATCTGAAATTCATATTCAAAGTCCGAAATCGCCCGTAGGCCGCGGATGACTACTGTGGCACCTCGGCGCTCGGCATAGTTGACCAGTAAACCTTGAAAGGAATCGGCGCTGACACGGCCATCGGCGCGAGCGAAAACTTCGTTGATTAGCTGCAAGCGTTCTTCCACGGTGAAAAGACACCGATCTTTATCCGGATTCGTTGCTATGGCGATGACGACTTTGTCAAAAACTCGTAGAGTGCGGTTCACTAAATCGACATGACCGTTGGTAATTGGATCGAAGGAGCCCGGATAGATCGCGAGATCGTTGTTAGCCATTATGATTGTCCTCTCGCAGTCGAATTCACGATTTTCGTACTTGGAAGAATGATAGGCAAGTATCACCATAACGGCGCTGATCATTCAACACGAGATCGCCATAGCTCGGTTTAACTGTTTCCCGTCCGCTATGTTCGACGACGACGACACCCGCAGGACTAAGCAGGGAACTCTTGGCGATGTCATTGATGGTCGTTGCAACCAGGCCTTTTTCGTAGGGAGGGTCGAGAAAGATCAGGTCGAATTTTTCGCCGGCTTTGTCGAGCTTGCGTAACGAGCGCCGGACTGGAGCGATCCAGACTTGGGCGCGAGAAGACAAATCCAGCTTCATTAAGTTATCGCGGATGACGGCCGCAGTGCGAGCGGACTCGTCGACCAACACCGCCGCGAGAGCACCACGGCTGAGCGCTTCGATGCTGACGTTGCCGCTGCCGGCGAATAAATCGAGCACCCGCAGCCCGGAAAAATCATGTTGCAAAATATTGAATAGCGACTCTTTGACCCGTGCCGCAGTCGGCCGCACGGCCAGGCCCTTGGGTACCTTGAGTTTACGGCCGCGTGCCGCTCCGCCGATTACTTTCATTGCCGGTCAATACGCTTCGCAGTTAACTATTTGTGCGCAACACAATCTTGCCGAAATACCTGCCTTTCGCCAAACGCTGTTGTGCCTGGCCGGCATCTGCCAGATCATAAAAGCTATCGATAACTGGTTTGGTGCCGGTAGACTCAAAAAAGTCGATCAGTCGAGATAATTCACCGCGGGTCCCTAGCGTTGAGCCGAAGACTTTCAGATGATGCCAAAAAATTCGCCGCAAATCCGTCAACGGTTGTGCGCCGGCGCTGGCGCCGCAGGTCACTAGCCGTCCATCTCGGTTGAGGGTAGCGACACTATTTGCCCAGCTTCCGCCGCCGACACAGTCAACGACGACGTCCAGGCCGCGTTTGCCCGTAACGCGCCGCACCTCCGCCGCGATATCGTGATCGCCTTCATTGATTCCATGTTGTGCCCCTAGTCGTAAGGCTTGGGAAAGTTTTTCAGTAGTATCAGCGGTGACGATGGTGTAGGCACCGAATCCCACTGCCAGTTGCAGGGCGGCCGTTGCGACACAATCGCCGATACCACGAATCAACACCGATTCTCCAGGTTTGAGTGCTGCGTTTGTTAGCAGCATGCGCCAAGCGGACAGATAGGCGACGGGAATGGCGGCGGCTTCTTCATAGGCGAGTGTCGTGGGAATCTTAAAACAGTTTTGCTTGTGAACCTGAAGATACTGGGCGTACGTTCCGTCGACCTGCTCTCCAAGGCGCCGCGGTTGCTCGCAAAGGTGTTCCTGGTCGCTGCGGCAAGCCCAGCACGTGGTGCAACCGCTTTGCGGGTAAAAACAAACCGCGTCGCCGATCTTCAATTCTTTGACTGCACTGCCAAGCGCCACGATCACACCGGCGCCGTCGCTGCCGGGGATACGCGGCAAGCACAATCTCTTCGAGTCGGTGATGCCCTCACGAACCTGGATGTCGGCCAAATTGAGCGCGGCAGCTTTCAGGCGGACGATCACATACTCGGGTGACTGGAGAATGGGATCGTTGGTCTCTTCGTAACGCAGTTGTTCGACGCCGCCGTGATGATGAATGCGTATCGCTTTCAAGAAAATTCCTGGACGAGCATTTAATTCGATAGCAGAAAGATCAGAGTCAAAAACGAATCTGCCAGGCCGAAGATTAACCGCCAAGCAAACTTATTTAGGCGTAAGGAGAATTAGGCCGAAAAGGACGTGCCGCAACCGCAAGTCGCGGTAGCGTTGGGATTGCTGAACTTGAATCCGCCGCCATAAAGACCGGACTCGTAATCAATGATCATCCCCTGGAGAAACGGCACGCTGGCGGCATCGACGAAGATCTTCAGCCCTTGCTGGTCGAGCACCGTGTCGCCGGCTTTTTGTTCTCTCTCGAAGTCGAGCTTGTAAGAATGTCCGGAGCAGCCCCCGTCGGTGACGCTGACGCGCAAACCGTGATCGGCGCGATTGTCTCGTGTGAGGAGTTTCTTGATCTGCTCAATGGCGCCGTTGCTGAGTTTCAGATCCAGGCAGGATTGTGGATTAACCATCTCCATAAGGTGGTTCTAAGTTAATGCCGGCCTACAGGTAAGTCAAGGTCGGTTCGTGTTGCGCGGGCAGCGGATCTTGTCATCAGGGGCGGTGAACCGCGATTTATTTTTCAAACAGCGCCTCGACAAAGCTTTCGGGTTCGAACGGCTGGAGATCCTCGACATCCTCGCCGACACCGATAAATTGCACTGGAACACCGAGTTCCTCGTAAATGCCGATAATCACGCCGCCCTTGGCTGTACCGTCGAGTTTGGTGAGCACGATGCCGCTAATATCGGTTGCTTCTTTGAAGACGCGGGCTTGCTGTAAACCATTCTGACCCGTCGTGGCATCGAGCACCAGCAGCGTTTCATGGGGCGCATCGGGCAACTCGCGAGTGATCACCCGGCGGATTTTCTTGAGTTCGTCGACCAAGTGTACTTTCGTGTGCAGGCGCCCGGCGGTGTCGATGAGCAAAACATCGACATTGCGGCTCTTGGCCGCTTGCATGCCGTCGAACACCACGGCGGAGGGATCGGCGCCGGCTTTATGTTTGACAACGTCGACACCCACTCGTTTGCCCCAAGCATCAAGCTGTTCGATGGCGGCGGCGCGGAAGGTATCTCCGGCGACCAGTAAAACTTTTTTGCCGTCGGCGCGGTACTGTGCGGCGAGCTTGCCGATGGTGGTGGTCTTACCGACGCCGTTGACGCCAAGGAAAATGATCACCCATGGGCGCACCGATAGCGGCGCTCGTTTGGGTGGGGCAACTGAGCCGCGCAAAATGTCGATCATGGCCGCTTGCAACTTCGCCATCATATCTTGCGACAGGTCTTCGATATCGCCCGGTGACTGACGGCGCAATGCCTGCATTAACTTGTCGGTGGCTTTGACGCCGACATCGGCGGTAAGGAGACTTTCTTCCATCTCGTCGAGGGATTTTTCGTCCCACTGGCGGTTTTGAAAAATAGTTCCGATCTTTTGAACCCAAGTCTCACGACTTTTGCTCAATCCTTCTTTAAGGCGTTGAAAAAATGCTCCGACTGCCATGGAGTGATACTCTGCGAAGCTAAGAAGAGAGTCAAACGGCGGGTCGCAAATGGCGGGAACGATGCGTGGGAAGCTTAACTCATGCGCACCGAGACGAGTTTTGATACACCCGGTTCGGCCATGGTAATGCCATACAACATTTCGGCAGACTCCATGGTCTTTTTGTTGTGCGTCACCAGCACAAACTGCGAGTGGCTGCTCATCTCGCGAATCATTTCATTGAAACGGTCGAGATTGGCGTCATCGAGAGGCGCATCCACCTCGTCGAGAAAGCAGAAGGGGCTTGGTTTGGTTAAGAAGATGGCAAACAACAAACTGACTGCAGTGAGCGCCTTTTCACCCCCTGAAAGGAGCGTGATCGATTGGAGCTTTTTACCCGGCGGTTGGACGATGATATCGACGCCGGTTTCGAGAAAGTCATTTTCATCGGTGAGTACGAGTTTAGCTTTACCGCCGCGGAACAAGCGCGGGAATATCATCTCGAACTTCTCGTTGATCGCTTCGAAGCTCTCTTTGAAGCGCAGCCGGCAGATACGGTTCAACTTGACGATTGTTTGCTGCAAATCGGCGATGGACTTCTCCAAATCTTCCTTTTGCCGGCCCATAAACTGGAACCGGCTAGTCAGCTCTTCGTACTCACCGATGGCAGCTAGATTAACCTCGCCCATACGTTCAAGCCGGCCGCGCAGATCTTCGATTTCGAGCAGCAGTTGATCGCGTGACGGTGGTATATCGCCGGTTTCGGCGGAGAGTGAGTCCAAGTCGGTGTCGTATTTTTCGCGCAGGTTGTCCGCCAGGTGCTGCAAGTTAAGACGTTTTTCCGCCAGCGTTAGCTGAATCCGGCTGCGCTCTTCCTGGCAAGCTTCGCCAAGCGGGCGCAACTCCTTGATGGTTTCGCCGATCTCGGCCAGCTGCATAGAAATAGTGCGGTAGCTTTGCCGGTCGGCCTGTAGGCGACTCTCCAACGCCTGGAGTTCCTCCTTGGCGCCGCAAAGTGACACTTCGACTTCCCGCAACGCCTCGGCGATCTCACTGCGCTGGCGTTGGCAATCCGTACCGCGCGCCTGCCAGCTGGCGATCTCTTGTTCAGTCTCCGCTCGCTGTTTCAGGCGATTGTTAAGATTGGCATGAGTGTTCTCACGCTTTTCACCTAAAGCGGCATTGCGTATTCGTGATTGTGTCACCGCGGATTCGGCGCTTTCAACGGAACCACGTAATTCACCAAAGCGGGCTTGTTTTTCCGCCAGAGACTGTTCGCCGGCCAATCTATCGGCCGTGCGCACTTGGATCATGTCGTAATTGCGCTGCGACTCGTCGCGTAGACTCTGTAATGCGGCCGCGAGATCCTGTTGTTCCTGGCCCAGCGCTTCCAGAGTGCGGCTTAAGCGCTCGTATTCGTCACCCGCGGCTCGGGTTTCGTGCTCCAACCGCACCCGCGCGAGTTCGAGGCGATGGATCTCGTTGGTTAAAATAGTTTTGCGGGTTTCTGCCTGCTCGAGTTCGGCTCTGAGTTTCTCGAATTCAGTCTCCTCGTGGGGGAGTTTTGCAGCCAGGTTCGCGAGCGTATCGCCGAGCTCACGAATACGCCGCCTTTGAGTGAGCAGATTGCCTTCGAGGGGGGTTGTGCTGCCGCCCGTAACAGTGCCCATCGGATCGATCACTTCGCCATCGGGGGTTACGATCGTGCAGTAATAACCATTGCGGTTCCAAAGCGCCAAGCCCGCAGCCAGGTTTGGCACAACAATAACGTCAGAGAGCAAATATTCGGCGATTTCGCGATAGCCGTCTTTGATCGATACCAAACCCAATAGTGGCGCGATGACTTCAGCTTCGTTTAAGGGCAAGGCCTTTTCCTGACGATGACGCAGCTGCAGCGGAATAAAGCTGCCGCGACCCGATGCTTCTTGTTTAAGGAATTCGATGGATTCGACGCCTTCCTCATGGCCCTTAACAATGACGTATTGAAGACGGTCACCCAAAACGGCTGTCAATGCTTTTTCGTAGCTCTCCGGCGCCTCGATCACTTCAGCGACGAGCCCATAAATACCGTTGGGCGAGGCGGCCTGCTGCTTTTTAAGCATAATGGCGCGCACACCCTCATGATACCCCTCGTAATTGCGTTGGAGGTCCTCCAGAGAGAGCAATCGGGACCGATTCTCTTGAATTTCCGATTTGAGGGCCTCGATGCGATTTTGTTGTTCCTCGCGCACTCGGCTGAGAGTTTGGATCGAAGCGCTCACCGAGGCAGATTCAAGCGCGCGCTCGCGCAATTCCTCGACGCAGGTGTTCAACGCCTGGCCAGTCTCCTGGCGCCGCTCGGTGCAAGTGGTCAGCGATAATGTCGCCTGCGCTGATTCGTTTTCGCAGCGCGACAGCTCGGCGGCGATTTCCCCCTGACGTTTGTCTTTCGCCAAGTTGTCATTTTTTAGATATGCGATTTGATTCGCGCCATCGATCAGCGCGGTTTTCTCGCGGTCGATGTTGTCCTGTAGAGCGTGGATTTGCGCCTGCAGACCGCTCAATTCGGTTTCACGCTCGCGCAAAAAAGATTCTTCAAACAGCGACAACTGAATAAAACTTTCTTTGGCTTTAGTTAGTTCGTCGATCTCCTGAAGAAGAGTCTTCAGTCGCTCGGTTATCGTCGCTAAAGCAATCTTGGCTTCGTTTTCCGCTTGTTCGAGTTGTTCGAGATCGCGCCGGTAGAAATCGCATTTCTGTTCGTCAGTTTGGATCTGTGTGCGTTGTTGGAAAACTATTTCTTGTTGCGCCCCGATAGCCTTGTCGGCTTCGAGCAGCGATAACCTCACGGACTCGTTTTCGGCTTCCTTGCTATGAAGCATCGCCAGATGTTCGGCGAGACGGTCTTCGACCTTGGCGAGTTGTGCCTCCTGCTGAGCGATATCGTCATGCAAAGCGTCGCGCTGAAGAGTCGTAAAGGCAAAATCTTTTTCGCGTAGTTCAGATCTGAGGGCGCGGTAGCGTTCGGCCTTCTTCGCCTGTAACTCCATCGTACGGATCTGTCTTTCGACCTCGCGAACAATATCGCTGACACGCAAAAGGTTTTGTTGGGTACGTTCGAGTTTTTTCTCGGCGACGGCTTTGCGGCTTCGATACATGCTGGTCCCAGCCGCTTCTTCAATAAGGCCGCGCCGCTCTTCCGGCTTGGAGTTGACTAACTCATCGACTTTGCCTTGTTCGACAATGGAATATGCCTTGCTGCCCACGCCGCTGCCCAAAAACAGTTCGACTACGTCTTTCAAACGGCAGGTGGTTTTGTTGATGGCGTACTCGGATTCGCCCGAACGGAATAGCCGGCGGGTTACCATGATCTCGGCCAAATGACTGTATTCCGCCGGACTGCGACCCTCTTCGTTGTCGAAGGTGATCGAAACCTCAGCCATACCGGTGGGCGGTAAGGTATCGCTACCGGCGAAGACGACGTCCTCCATTTGGTGACCACGCAAATGGCGCGCGCTCTGTTCCCCCATCGCCCAACGCAGGGCATCGACAATGTTCGATTTGCCACAGCCATTTGGGCCCACGACCGCAGTCACACCCGGATTAAACTCTATGAAAGTTTTCTCGGCGAAAGACTTAAAACCGACCATTTCAAGGCGTTTGAGGCGCATCTTTAATTCTATTTTAAAATACTTTTTGGCGAATGCAGGAAGTCGGAATTGTCGTTAATATTTCACAGCCCATTCAAGCTGTCAAGAATAAATCACAAGATAAGGGAATCTGTGGATAACTTACCACTATATGTTGAATGAACGCGTTCCCGCGCCGAATCCCGGGCACGCCCTGTGGGTAAGTTACATTACCGGTGGTTTTGTCGAGATGGTCGCTAGTTTAGTTTTGCAGGAGCTCGGTATTCCAATACGAGGCGTCGACGGTGTTCAGAAAGGGCGTCCATTCCTTATAACGTGACAAACTAAACGTCTCCTGCATGAATGGCGTCCATTGAGGGCGCAAGGGAGCACGCGCTAGGAGCATACCGGCCTGATGCGGTGTGCGCCCGCCTTTTCGGCGATTGCACTCATGGCACGAGCAAACCACGTTCTCCCAGGTTGACACTCCGCCTTGAGAACGTGGAATGACATGATCGAGATTGAGTTCCTGGCGCGGCAGCCGCCGGTGGCAATATTGGCAGGTTAACTTATCCCGGGCGTAAATATTGAAGCGGCTGAAACGCACTTGGCGTTTGGGAACCCGGTCGTAGGCGACTAAGAGAATGACTCGGGGCACACGAATAACGCGATTGACCATGCCGACGGTCTCGTCATGGGCGGAAATCGATAGGTCGCTCCAGCTGTCGAAATCAAAGGTTTGGTACTGCTCGTTCACTGCTTTGGCGATACCCTGGTAGAGTAGCACGAAAGCACGTTTCACCGACGTCACATGAATCGGCAGATAGGACCGATTGAGGATCAGGACCTTGGTGTGAAGGATCGAATAACCTGGCGCGGTGGCTGAACAACTCATAATGAGCTTGCATCGTGAATGCTGATCGAGTCGCCGGTACTCTTGCGAAAGTACCGGTCTCCGGCGCGAATGTCAATTTGACCGGGACGAGTGGTCAGCTTCAACTTGATCTCACCCGGGATTTCTTTTATAACGCACCTAGCTACTTTCTTTTTTTGCTATTCGTCGGTTGCGCTATTCTCTGCGCGGCCCGCTCCGTACTGCACCCACCGGCATCGCCAAAAGTTTAGTGTCAACGTAAAATATGAAACAAGAAATCATTATTAACTCCACACCGCAGGAAAGCCGCATCGCGATCGTCGAAGACGGTCTACTGGCCGAGTTCTTCGTCGAACGAAAAGAAGAAATGGGTGTCGCGGGGAATATTTACAAGGGCAAGGTCGCTCGGGTTTTGCCTGGGATGCAAGCTGCCTTCATCGAAATTGGCATGGACAAGGCGGGATTTCTCCACGCCTCGGATTTCTCCACCCCCGATGATGTTCATGTCATCAGCCCGGCCAACGACGATGTCGAATTCGAGGAGGCGCCGCCGAAGTCCAATCCGTCGCGCTACTTGCCCCTGGAGAAGCAGCTTTCCCGTGGTGAAGAAGTGCTCGTGCAGGTAGCCAAGGATCCTCTCGGCACTAAAGGCGCCCGCGTCACGTCGCATATTTCGCTGCCCGGACGCTACATGGTTTTTATGCCGGGCAATAAGCATATCGGTATCTCGCGGCGCATCGAAAGTGATGAGGAACGCAAGCGGCTCAAGGAAATCGCCCAGTCCTTGGGGACCGACGAAGGCGGCTTTATTCTGCGCACGGCGTGTGAGGGACTGAGTAAGCGCGAGATTCAACGCGACTTAGGTTTCCTGCAGAAGCTCTGGAAAAGCATTCAGAAGAAAGCCGAAACCGCGCCGGCGCCGTCGTTGATCCATCAGGATCTCGATCTGATTGCGCGCGCGATTCGCGACTATTTCAGCGCCGATACCGAACAGGTGCTGATCGATTCGCCCAAGGATCATCGGCGCATCGTCGATTTTGTCCGCCATTTTATGCCGCGCTTGAAGTCGAAAATTAATCTTTACTCCGACAAGGAGCCGCTGTTCGAGCAGCTCGGGATCGAAGAAAAAATAACCAAGGCGCTCGTTCCGCGCGCCTGGTTGCGTTCGGGCGGCTACATCATCATCGAGCGGACCGAGGCGTTAACCGCGGTGGACGTCAACACCGGCCGCTTCGTCGGCAAGCGTAATCAAGAAGAAACGATCCTCAAGACCAACCTCGAAGCGGTGCAGGAAGTGGTGCGTCAACTGCGGCTGCGAAATGCCGGCGGGCTCATCATCATCGACTTCATCGACATGGATAAAGAGGCCAACCGCAAGAAAGTCTACGAAGCTCTTC
>DATLCH010000242.1:0-5212 GCA_035526465.1 Candidatus Limnocylindrales bacterium
GACTATTTTCGACGCATGGAAGGCGTCGACGTCGACAATCTTTATTCACTGGTGATCGAAAGAATCGAGCGGCCACTGATCGAACTCACACTCAAGAAAACCAAAGGCAACCAAATCAAGGCGGCGGAGATTCTCGGAATCAACCGCAACACCTTGCGCAAGAAGATTTCCGATCTCGGTATTGAGCTCAAGAAAGACCCTGGGTAGCCGAATGGCCGTTTCTCTGCCGGCGCTCTACGCCATTCTGGATCCGGAACAGATCGGACAGCGCGCTGTCGAAGACGTATTGAGCGAGCTGTTACACGCCGGCGTCAAGATGCTTCAGCTGCGCGCTAAAGCACTCGGCGGGAGAGATTTTCTGGCATTGGCTAAATTGGCTCGTAGCCAAACGGAAACCTACAACTGTCGCTTAATCGTCAACGATCGCGTCGATGTTGCGATGCTGTGTAACGCCGACGGCGTTCACTTAGGCCAGGAAGACCTGCCGCTCGAAGTCGGTCGCAGACTGCTGGGTAACCAGATTATCGGTATCTCCACACACAACATCGAGCAAGCGCGTCAAGCGCAAGACGGCGGCGCCGATTACATCGGCTTCGGCCCCATGTTCGGTAGTCAAACCAAAGACACCGGTTACAGCGCCCGCGGGATCGACATGCTCACGGAAATCCGCGCGACGGTTACGATTCCAATAGTCGCGATTGGTGGCATTAACGAGCAAAACGTCAGTCAAGTTTGGCGCGCCGGGGCGGACTCAGCCGCGATCATCAGCGATATTTTGGCAAGTCGAGATATTACGGCGAAGATTGACAGAATTCTGAGTCAGGCTTGAACCCAAATCGCATAGATTTGACCAGAAGGGTTTGCAAACTCTTGACAGAAATCGGCGTGCTGTCCCATATAGTAGCAAGAATATTGCGGCAGTCGGCGAATAATATGCAGCTAAGGACATCATGAACGAACCGATACCTCGCCGGGTTCCTAAAAAGACCCTCAAGGGACAGTGGAACTTAGTCCGGTTTCGCTTTCAGGAAAACTTCTACGCCCTGCGCGGTCGCAAAATCGTGCACCTTCTTCACATCGGCAAAACCGGCGGTACCGCGGTGAAACATGCTCTACATACGGATTTAGTTACGTCTCAATATCTCGTTCGGCGGCACGGCCATCAGACTCGACTAGATCAAATTCCTACGGGGCAAAGTGTCGTATTTTTTTTGCGCGATCCGCAGTCGCGGTTTATCAGCGCCTTCTATAGCCGACTTCGCCAAGGTCGGCCACGCTACAACAATCCTTGGAAAGCCCACGAGATAGTCATATTTAATAGATTTCCTACTCCTAACCGTCTAGCCCTTGGGCTTTCCAGCGACGATGACGAGGTGCGAGGTCAGGCGGAGCAAGCTATGCAATCGATCTCCCATGTGCGTGATTCCTACTTTCGTTGGTTTGGCAGCGAGGAGTATTTTTTATCCCGTTTGGCGGATGTATTTTTCATTGGCTTTCAGGAAACTCTCAACGACGACTTTGAAGAACTGAAAATTAAACTCGGATTACCGAATAGCCTCACGCTCCCAAACGACGATGTTCTCGCGCACCGCTCTCCCCGGGAACTTGACCGAACCCTCGACGAGGAAGCGGTCCGCAATCTCAGACGTTGGTATGCTGCAGACTTCAAGTTCGTCGAACTTTGCCGGTCACAGGCACAACAAATAAATGCCAGATAACATTCCCTGGAACCATCACGTCTCGAAGCTAACGCCACCGATCAATTGCCGGTATTTAACGCCCGAGCGAGGAGCACCTTGAGTTTTTCCACCACTCCAGACCATCGCTATTTCGAAGACTACATGCCCGGCGCGGTGCACGAGTTCGGGGCGGTCGGCGTCGACGAGCAGGAAGTTCTCGATTTCGGCAGACGCTTTGTCCCGCTCGCCTACCACGTCGATAAAGAAGCGGCGAAAAAAAGTATTTATGGCGGCGTCATTGCCAGCGGCTGGCACACCGCTGCGCTGATGATGCGCGTCTACACGGAAAATTATTTATCGAGCGTGGCCAATCTCGGCTCACCCGGCGGCGACGAATTGCGCTGGGACAAACCGGTTTTTCCCGGTGACGTTCTCTCCGTACGAGCGACCGTCTTGGAAACCCGCCGGTCCGAATCTCGCCCCGACCGAGGCATCGTCCGCACGTTCATCGAAGTGCTCAATCAGAAACGCGACGTGGTGATGACGATGAAGATGGTGAACTTTGTGCGCTGCCGGATCTGAGCGTCGCCGACAACCGGGAGGCCTGGGCGCTGACCGACTTCGTCAAAACTCCTGACGCACACGTAAATAACTGGCAAAACGTGGCACGCCAGTGCTGGTCATCCCGCGATAGGTATACGTGATAGTGGTTCCCACCGGCGGCGGCTTCTTTCTGACTTCATCGATAAAGCCGGTGCCGATCAAAAATACTTTGCCCTCCGGAGTACGAACTCGGAGGGCGCCCATCATACCGACATATTTACCTTTGCCGGGAATATGCTCGATCACCACCGCTTCGGTGTCTTGCAATGGCTTCAATTTGAGCAGCGCGTCGCTGCGACCGGTTATGTAGGGTGCATCGGCGCGATGCAGCATCAGTCCTTCGCCACCGCCGCGCACCACCTCCTCCAATCTCTTCTTCAACGCGACGCGATCGGCGACGCGAAATTGTTCGACGGCGACCAACTGCGGCCAGTGAGTCTCGGCAACAATTTCTCGAACGCGCTGAGCGCGCGCGGCAAACGTTCCAGGCGCGTTGGGCAGTTCGAAGATCATGTACTTGATCTGGCGCCATTCGTCGTCTTGCGCTTCGGTCTTGCGCACTATGGCGGAAAGATTCTCGAACTGGCCGCGCCCGAGCCAGAGTTCGCCGTCAAGCTGTTGAGCCGGCAACTTGGCGATAAACCAGGTCGGCGCATTGACCGAGCGGCCGCTGCGGAAGCGCAACTCCCTCCCGTCCCATAGAGCGCGCACGCCATCGAACTTTTCGCTGACGAGATACTTGGCCGGATCGATTTGAGGTCCGAGCTCATTGGCAAGGAGTAACGCTGGCGCATTCGCGGCGTGAACGGCGGCGATGATCGTGAGTGATGCCGTGAAAAGGCAAACCGCCAACAATGAGAGATTGTTAATCAACCTGAGCTGCATCAATAATGCACGTGACTCTGCATAGGAAATCTGAAGTTGCAATGCGGATGGCGTTTTTACCATGCCGTTACGCCTCATCCATCTCATCCCGCCCACCATACTCGTCGCGCTCGCTGTAGTTCTCGAAGCGCGTAAATTCTCCGATGAATGTTAGATCTATCGAACCTGTGGGGCCATTGCGCTGTTTGGCTATGATCACTTCCGCTTTGCCTTTTACGTCGTCGTTGTTCTTGTTGTAGACCTCGTCTCGGTAAATGAACATGATAACGTCGGCGTCCTGCTCGATGGCCCCAGACTCTCTCAAGTCGGACATCTGCGGGCGCCGCTCGGAGCGGTCTTCGACGCGGCGGTTGAGTTGTGATAGCGCGATCACTGGAACACGCAGTTCTTTGGCGAGAGCTTTGAGCGAGCGAGAAATTTCCGAAATCTCCTGCTCGCGGTTGTTGGCCTGGCCCATTCCGCGCATGAGCTGCAAATAATCGACCACGATAAGTCCGACTCGCTTCGAGCGATCACGCAACAACCGGCGCGCTTTGGCGCGCAACTCAAGCACTGAAATAGCCGGGGTGTCGTCGATATAGATCGGCGCCTCGTGCAATTTGCCCGCGGCCTTGGCCAATTGCGGGAAGTCGCGCTCGCCCAGATAGCCCGAGCGCACTTTTGAGCTATTGACCCGCGCTTCGGAACAGAGCATGCGCAAGACTAACTGCTCCTTGCCCATTTCAAGCGAGAATACCGCGGCGCCGATCCCGGCATACGCGGCGTTGGCGGCGATGTTGAGCGCAAACGCGGTCTTTCCCATACCGGGCCGTCCGGCAACGATAATCAAGTCTGAAGGTTGCAAGCCGGCGGTGATCTTGTCCAGGTCTTCGTAGCCGGTGGGCACACCGGTGACCATTTCCTTCCGCTGATAAAGCTTATCGATGGTCTTGAGCGTGTCGGTGATCATGTCTCCGACCGCAACGAAGGATTGTTTTATTTTCTTTTCCGAGATGTCGAAGATGATTTTTTCCGCACTGTCGAGAAACTCATCGACATTGCCTTGCTCATCGTAACCGCGGGTGGCGATCTCGGTTGCCGTGGAAATTAAATTGCGCAGAATCGCTTTTTCATGAACGATGCGCACATAGTACGCAATGTTGGCCGCCGTCGGCACGAAATCGGCCAACGACGCCAAATAGGCGGTGCCGCCCACCGACTCGAGCTCGTTTTTACTTTTGAGATAGTCGCTCAAAGTAATCAAATCCACCGGCTCGCTGCGATCGGTGATCTCGATCATCGCGCGCATGATGCGGCGATGCGACTCACGGTAAAAATCCTCGGGGCGCAACGTCTCGAGCACCACGTTGACCGCCTCGTTCTCGATTAAAATACCGCCCAACACCGAGGACTCCGCGTCAAGGTTTTGCGGCGGAATCTTGCGCAGATTATCTTCCAAGGCAGCCATGGATTGTTTCTGAACCGCGAGAACGAATAAGACCGATTTACCAGAGTAGAAAAAATTTTGTTCCAGGAATCTAAGTTTATAAAAACCAAAATGCAAGAAAAATTTTGCCGAATCGGCAACCGCGCTTCCGAAAAAACCGCGCTTAGATTTTGTGCAATTCGGTCAAAAAAAAAATTTAGCGACGCAGCGGGGCGCTAGTGAAAAACCTGATCACAGTTTGTGCACAACTTACTAACAGTCTGGCGGGAAACAGAAATTTTTTGCCCAGAGCAGCCGACGGCAAAAGCCGCCGGCTAGCTTTGCTGGTAGGTTGCCGTCACGGTAGTGTGGATGCCGCCGCGCACATTGAAATCGCCGAGCACGGTCATTTTGCGCGGCTGACAGGCGCTAACCAGGTCGTCGAGAATTTTATTGGTGACAGCTTCGTGAAATGTGCCTTCGTTGCGGTAGGACCATAGATAGAGCTTGAGTGATTTTAGTTCGATACAAAGCTTATCCGGGACATAGGTGATGTGAATCGTGGCAAAATCGGGCTGGCCGGTCTTCGGGCAGATACAGGTGAATTCGGGGCACTCCATATTGATTTCAAAGTCGCGCT
>DATLCH010000245.1:0-4906 GCA_035526465.1 Candidatus Limnocylindrales bacterium
GAGAATCAGCAGCGTGTCGATGAATTGTCCATCGATCTTCTGCGCCGCTTCCAAGATCGCGTGCGTCAGTCAAAGGACCTTTTGGCAGAGCGCGCGGGAAGATTGGGCGCTCTCAGCCCTTTAGCGGTGCTTGATCGCGGCTACAGCATTGCGCACAAGCTGCCCGAGGAGCTTATTGTGAGGAGTTCGGCGCAACTGAAAGTGGGCGATTTGTTGCGGGTCAGCTTGGCCCAAGGTAAAGCGATTTGCCGCGTCGAAGAGAAAGAATGAAATGAAAGCGCTGGCCGTGTCGTTTATGCTCGTGTTTCTGCATGCGTTCGTGCCGCTATCGTTCGCTGCCGAAGTGGCGAAAATTCTCTGGCCCAAGACACTCGAAGCCTTCCAAGGAGACCTTGTGGAGGTTCAAGTCGGTGGTGACGATTTGCTTGAAGTGAACGGCCGTTTGGGCAAGGAAACAATTTATTTCCATTCGAGTCAGCAGGGAGTCTTTTCCGCGTTGCTGGGCATCGACGTCGAAGCAAAACCGACAGTCGCAAAAGTAATTTTGAAGGCGACCACCCATGGCGGTGCGCACCTTCAGAGGGAGGTTCCGCTCAAGATCAAAGCGAGAGCCTTCCAAAAGGAGTCTTTCACCGTGGCGCCCAGTTTCGATCAGATGACGCCGGAAACCTTGGCCGAAATTCGCCGCGAACAGGCGGCGTTTGCGCAGGCTTTTGCCAATGCGACAGCGGAACGGTATTGGAGTTTGCCGTTTGTTCGTCCCGTGCCTCAGCAGGCCTCGGCCTCGTCCTTCGGGTCCCGGCGCATCATAAACGGCGTGCCGAGGACACCGCATAGCGGGACCGATCTATCCGCGCCCGCGGGAACCGAGGTTGTCGCTACCAACCACGGCAAGGTGGTGCTCGTCGGTAATTACTTTTATGCCGGTGGCACCGTCCTTATCGATCACGGCGGCGGCTTGTACTCGATGTATTTTCATCTGTCGGAGATCAAAGTAGGAGAGGGCGTTATGGTGCAACGCGGCGATGTGCTGGCACTCTCCGGTGGCACCGGACGGGTCACGGGGCCGCATCTGCACTGGGGTATGCGTGCCAATAACAGCCGTGTCGATCCGTTAGATTTATTGCGTAAATTTTCCAGTCAAACGGAATCGATCGGTCCCGAGAACGCTTCGGCCAATGGAGAGAAGTGACATGGCAAAGAAAGAATCGACTGAACAGAATTTTGAACAGGCTTTGGCAGAATTGGAAGAGGTAGTCGAACAGCTGGAATCCGGCGCGCTTCCTCTCGACAACTCTCTGGCCGCTTTTGAAAAGGGCGTGGGCCTGGTGAAGTTTTGCAATCAAAAATTGAACGAGGTTGAGAAAAAGGTGGAACTCTTGCTGAAAGACAAAGACGGTCGGCTCCAGCTGACAACCCTGGGGGAAATCGATGACATTGGCGAGTAACTATTGCCGATTTGCTGCTAAGCGGATCTTGACCTGCCCAGGTGCTGGGCGATGAGTCGGTAACTCAAAAGATAAAACGAAAGTAGCGAATAATTATAAAAGAAGTCCTCAACGGGAATAGTGCCTATGCGCACCCCCCATATCGCACTACTGTTGTATTGAACCACCGGCAGCGCGGTAAGAATTGTATTGACGATCGCGAACGGAATCAGGCAAATGGCGAGCCAGAGCCAATAGTGACGGCTGTTGAGCAGGGGCCGGTCCAACCATAGAGCAAATCCTAGAAACAGAGCACAGGAGCTCAAGGCTTTCGCAGTGTAACTTTGGTTCGCGAATAGCCAAGCGCCGGCAAGTAGAGCGCCGACTGCGGCCCACAGCACAGCGGTTGGCAAGCACAAGCGTTTTTCCTGTGCCGACCTCGCGAGGATTTCATAAATAAACAAGCAGGCATAAGGCACCGTGACGAAAAAGCAGATCTCTTCCACGGGAAGATTCTTGATGTTGACCCCGGTGACATAAAGCGGATTGAAACTCCAATCGCCCTGCGCCGTGGCGAACAGATCCCAGAGGATATACAGCGTGCCAACGATGATCGTCGCGCCTGCCAGCGCTGGAAAATTGCGCTGGTAGGCGACATCGCGGTCGCGGCTCAGCCAAAGCGGACCGGCGATAATGCCTAAGTTGATCAACAAGTAGGTGAACGACATGAACCTAGAACGTTTCTAACCTAAAATTCCACGGCGCGGCACCGAGTGGATCGGTTCTTCTTGTAGGCCTTCCTGGGCAAGCAGGTGATTCGCTGCGATCAGACCGGAGGTAAATGCGCCCTCCATGAGCATCGCCGGCGTGTGTATCTTGACCCAGTCGCCGGCTAAAAAAAAATTTGCCACTCCAGTCGTCGTCGATGGTCGGTGTTCGTGCAAGCCGGTGTGAAATGCCGTGAAATCGCGCTTCATTTGCAGATGCTGGCGTAAGATACGGGCGCCCTTCAAGTCGGGAAAATAAAAGTGCAATTCGTCGAGAAAAGCGGCTTGGAGCGATTCTTCAGTGTCGATATCCTCCGGTAAGGCATAGCAATGAAGCTCGTAAACGCCGCCGCCGCACTCTTTGGCCCACTGTAGGGAGTTTGCTTCAAAGCGATGGTAAAAGGTGACTGAGTCGAGCACCCGGCGTTTCTCGGTGATGACGAACACCGGTAGTGCGGGATCGGTCTGCCGGTCTAGCCACAGCCGATAGACCGCATAACCGCCGGATGCTTCGAGGTTGATCAGCTTGTCATAGTCGGATGGAGACTCGCGCTGCAGCCATTCCGAGTTGCGGCAAATTTCGCGGCTACCACGAACATCGCAGGCGAGGATAATCGCATCGAAGGATTCCCCGCCGGCGATAAATCGTCCCGCCTCTCGTGTCGTATGGGTGATCGGGTGGTTGAGCTTCAAGCGCACATGCCGCTGCGCCAGATAGTCGCTCACGGGTCGGACGAAAGCGCGCTCATAGTCGGTGATGAAATAGTCATAAAGCAATCCCTCATCATGGCTCAAGTAAAAAAAATGGAAGCTCTTCATCAGCTCCGCGCTGCTGAGCTTTTCGGCCGGGGCAAAAAAGGCTCTGGCAAAGGTGTTGAACACCAAGCGCAATGCTGAAGGCAGTTTGGCTTCTTCAGCGAACTGCGCAAAGCTAACATGATCCCAAGCGCCGTAGGTTTTAATTTCGTCGTATTTGATAAACTCACCCATGCGTCGACTGCCGGGATTCAACAGCACATCGCGGAATCGGTAAAATTTATTCAGACCCAAGGAGATGATGTTGAGAACGGGCGTGGTGGCAACGTCTTTAAAGCCGAAACGCTGGCCGTCTGCGCCCAGGACCAGATAGTCGTCAATCCGGCTCAAGTATTGCCGCGCACCAATTTTCTCCAGGAACGCCTGCAGATTGTAATAGTGACGAAAAAAGGCGTGAAAGCCATGATCAACCGACGTCGTGGTGCCATCCGCAAAGGTCACTTGCCAACCGGCGGTCTTGCCGCCGAGATAGGGGTTGCGGTCAAACAGAGTGACCGCGAAGCCGCGTTCGGCCAGTAGGGCCGCCGCGGCGATGCCCGCCAGGCCGGCGCCGACCACGGCTACGGCTTTATGACCCGCCAACTGCTTTGGTCTCGTAATATCGACATCGTTGACCACCTCGCGGTAGCCGTGCAGTCGGCGCTTGATGTAGCTTTTAACGTGATGCGAGAAAAAACTCACGGTCTGTCCTGTCCAATGGGCTGCGCCGCGCTTTCCTGGCGGCGAATCAGCTCTTGGACGCGCAAGAGCGTGCGATTGACCTCAAAGGGTTGACGCTCGGGCTGCATGTCGAAAACCGTTTGCTCTTCTTCGATCATGTCGACATCTTCGCGTGCCAAATTATCGAGCAGGCGCTTGGCGCAATTGTTGAGAAGACTCTTGACCTTGAGGCGCACGACCATGGGTGCGGTGGTTAAGGCTCTAAACTTGCTCAACGACGTGTAGTGGATCAGATGGGCCTCGGTCAGTCGTTCATGCACCGGGGTGATGAGGCAATAGATTTTGAAATCTTCACCCAACGTCGAGCGCCAATTGGGATACTCGTAAGTGACCGTCAGCGGCGCGGCGGAGGGCTTGCGCAGTGCGGGGAGAATTAATTGTAAGATCGAGCTCAGACTGGTGACGCGGTAAAATGTCGTGGCGTTGTAGGTCGCGCTCACGTGACGGTCACTCTGTTCGACTTTCGTGAGCTCATTGGCTATCCAGACTTGATGCTCGGCGTGAAGCTTGCCGTGGTACATGTCCATGAGATTCTCGATTAGATAGGAGAAGTGGGCGCGACAGCTGAAGCGCGCAACACTACGAATCTCGTTCGGATCGTCCCATTCCGTCATTGCCGTCGGGGCGACTTCATGGGCGCGGCTCGGTTCTCCGGGATATATCCAGACGAATCCGTACTTTTCCAGCACGGGAAAGGCGCGAACCGAGCAGTTCGGCAGGACCGGCTTCCCGGCCAAGTGCGGAATGTGGACGCAGCGCCCAGAGATATCGAAACGCCAGCCATGATAAGCGCACTCGAGCGAATCTTCACCGCCATCGATCAATCGGCCATGGCTCAAGCGCACGAAACGATGGGCGCAGCGGTCTTCAAGCGCGCCGAGGCGACCGTTGCTGGTGCGAAACAGGACAATCGGTTGATGCCAAAGTTCACGCCCTACGGGTCGGCTTCCAACCTCCGACGAGAGCGCGACGGGGTACCAGAGATTGAGATTGATGCCAACTCGGCGAATCGGTGTTGCGCAATTGTCCTGACCGCATTTCTCTAAAATGGCGGGGTCGTTCATTTTGATGATGTCTCTTGCGTAGCCAAGGAAATGGGACTTCAGCTCACGGCGCCGGCGTGGCGAGCGGCCTTGACAGTTCATTGACGCACTGCTCGATATTTGCAATCAGTGT
>DATLCH010000281.1:0-5212 GCA_035526465.1 Candidatus Limnocylindrales bacterium
CCCGACCAGGATCGCCGGGCCGGTGCCGCCTAGCTCGGAGTCGCGCCAACCCATGGCAATGTCGAGCTGCGATTGCCGCGGCAGCTCGATGCTGTTGAAAAATGTATAACCGACGACGTTAGCGATATCTACGCGTTTCGAAGTTGCGGCGATGGAGAGTTTGATCGGTCTGTCCATGTTGTGTTCCTGCTGACTGTTCTGCTGGGTTGACCTCGAGTTCACCAGGACGGCACGAAGGACGCGAAGGATTTGGAACAAATTCCCGCACTGCGTGCTCTTCGCGCCTTTGTGGTGAGTGATTTTTTCGTTTCTAATTTGCTTGCCGCTGGCGCCGGCCGCCGGGGCGTGCGAAGTGGAGTTCGAGATAATTGCCTTCGGAGTCGAACATGTAAATCGTATTGCCGCTGTCGCGCTCGACAACGCGGTGAAATTTGCCGAGCTCCTTGGCCTGCGTCAACGCCGCGTCATAATCTTCCCAGGCGACGCTGAAGGCCTGATGGGCTATACCATCCTGGTCGACGGCATCGCGATTGAGCGGACGCGGACGGGCGAACAGGACTATATCGTAATCGCCGCAGCGTAAACGGTCGAGCTTCTGCGCCACGCCGTGCACGGGAAACGAATCAGGATTATTCGGGTTGCCGCCGACCCGGCCTAAATATTCCATGCCCAAGACTTGGGTATAAAAATCCTTGGCGCGATCCAGGTCGTCCACAGGTATGCCCATGTGATAAACCTTATTCAGTTTCATGTGCGAACTCCGGAAGATTCTGATTACCGGCGTGATTGTTATCCTAAGCTGGTATTGTGTCAAGGGAATCGCCGTCAGATTTGCTTCCGCGGGACTCTTCTGATTATGCTTTCCAGCTAGAGATGGGACAGGCATTTTTCAAAGTATTGGCACCCCAAGAAGCACTGGGATTGTTGCTGGCAGTCGAGCCGGTGGACAAACAAACCATTGCATCGGTGCAGGGACGCGGGCGTGTATTAGCGGAAGATCTTTTCTCGGCGGTGGATCTGCCGCACTTTCATCGCGCCGCCATGGACGGCTACGCGGTTAGAGCCAAAGATACCTTCGGCGCGAGTCAGAGTTTGCCCGCTTATCTGAAACTAGCGGGTGTCATCGACATGGGCAAAGAAGCGACGCAGGCGCTTAATAAAGGCGAGGCGATTCGCATCTCCACCGGCGGTATGATGCCACCCGATGCGGATGCGGTGATTATGGTCGAATACACCGATGAAACGGACGGCGGGTTGGTCGAAATTCATCGTGCTGTGTCGCCAGGGCAGAATGTCATCCAGATCGGTGACGACATCAAAAAAGGCG
Source organism: Candidatus Limnocylindrales bacterium (assembly GCA_035526465.1). Taxonomy (GTDB): domain Bacteria; phylum Desulfobacterota; class Binatia; order UBA9968; family UBA9968; genus DP-20. The sequence continues at coordinate 1,328 of DATLCH010000281.1, forward strand.
AAGCGGTTTTTTCTAAAGGACGCCGGCTGCGGGCCCATGACGTAGGCGCCCTTACCGGCGTCGGTATTTCGTCGATTGCAGTGCACCAACGGCCGCGCGTCGCGCTGATTTCCACTGGCGATGAAATTGTCGACGCACAGGTCGAGCCGCGGCCGGGGCAGGTGCGCAACATCAATCAGCATTCACTCGCCGGCTTGATCGAGGAGGTTGGTGGCGAGCTGAAGGATTGGGGCGTGATCCGCGACGATCAAGCTCAATTGACCGAAGCAATCGGTGCTGCACTGGATTGGGCCGATGCCGTGCTGCTCTCGGGCGGCAGTTCCATGGGTGCGAAGGATATTGCCTTGGAAAGTATCTTATCATTTCCCGATTCGCAGTTTGTTTTTCACGGCATCTCCATCGCGCCAGGTAAACCAACGATCTTCGCCAAGGCTTGCGGTAAGCCAATCCTCGGTTTGCCCGGATACCCGGTTTCCGCTTTGGTAATCTTCGATTTGTTCGGTGCACCGATGCTGCGCCGCCTGGGCGGCGAAAGTCGCGACGCGTTGCAGCGCTTTAGCCGAACTGTGCGGGCGAAATTGACCACCAATATCTCGTCGCAAATTGGCCGGGAGGACTATGTCCGGATCGTCATGAAAGGTGAGGGCGCCGATCTGTTGGCGACGCCTCTGCCCAGCAAATCCGGGGCAATTTTTACTCTGGTTAAAGCCGACGGCATGGTGCGCATCGGCATGAATCAGGATGGCTTGGAGCGGGGCGAAGAGGTGGACGTGATTTTATTTTAGCTGGAGTTTCGTCTTTCTTGTTCGGCGACGTGAACTCGAGAGCTCGTAAGCTGCAACGTAAAACCGCCTGAGACCATGGCTCGCAAACGTTATCTCAAGAAAACCCCGCTCAACGAGGCGCGCGAACTGTTCTTGTCGACAGTGAACCCAAATAGTTTGGCCATCGAGGAGATCCCCATCGACGACGCCCTCGACCGGATTACCGCCGAGCCGGTGTTTGCCAAGATTTCTTCCCCGCATTATCACGCTTCGGCAATGGATGGGATCTGCGTGCGGGCTGAAGATACCTTCGGTGCCACAGAGTTTATCGGCAAGAAGCTCACCCTTGTCGATGGCGATTCTCCAGGCACGGACGCTTTCAAATATGTCGATACTGGCAACGCGCTGCCCGGCTGGGCTAATGCCGTCATTATGATCGAGAAGGTGCACCAGATTGATACTAAAACCGTCGAAATTTTTGACTCAGTGGCACCGTGGAATCATGTCCGCTTGGTTGGCGAAGATGTGGTCGCGACCGAATTGCTGCTGCCTCGAGCACATCGCCTGCGTCCCTACGATATGGGAGCGTTATTGGCCGCCGGTCATACGACAGTGGGCGTCAAGGCGCGGCCGCGCGTCGGTATCATTCCAACCGGCGATGAACTGATACAGCCAGGGGAGGAGGCCACGCCCGGGGCGGTGATCGATTTCAACTCGACGGTGCTAGCGGCGTTCATTCGTGAATGGGGCGGCCAGCCGGTTAAGTACCCGCGCGCCAAGGACGACGAAATATTGCTGGGGGCCGCGTTGGAGCGCGCAGCGGCCGAATGCGATCTGGTGACGATTATCGCTGGCTCATCGGCCGGCGAACATGACCTCACCTCCGATGTCGTTGCGAAGGCCGGCGAATTACTCGCCCATGGCATCGACGTCATGCCAGGCAAGCCTGCCGTGCTCGGCGCGCTCGCCGGCAAGCCGGTATTGGGTGTGCCGGGCTACCCAGTATCAGCCATTGTCATCGCCCGCGAAATTCTCCGGCCGGCGTTGGAGAAATTCTTAAGCAATGCTGCGCCGACGGCACCCTCGGTGCGCGCGGTGGTGCCGAAAAAGATCGCCTCTCATCTCGGTCTGGAAGAATTTATTCGCGTCACTTTGGGCCGCGTTGGCGAAAAATTGGTGGCGGTGCCGTTGGCGCGTGGCGCCGGCGTGATCACGACCATGGTCCATGCCGACGGCTTGATGCGCATCCCAAGTCTGGTTGAAGGGCTCAACGCCGGCGAAACTGCGGAAGTAGAGCTGTTGCGGCCGATGGTCGACATCGAAAATACAATTCTTTGCACCGGCAGCCACGACTTGGCCATTGGCGTGCTCGAAGATCAACTCAAGCTGAGCCATCCGGAATTGAAAATAGCCGCGAGCAATGTTGGCAGCTTGGGCGGCCTACTCGCGTTGCAACGCGGCGAGACTCATATCGCCGGTACCCATCTGCTCGATCCCGACTCCGGGATCTACAATATTCCCGATATTCAGCGGGCGATTCCAAAAGTTCCGGTGATTTTGCTGCATCTCGCCCAACGTGAGCAGGGTATTTTAGTTGCGCGCGGCAATCCGAAAGCGCTTCGTAGCCTAGAAGATCTCGCGCGCAGCAAGATTCGCTTCGTCAATCGCCAACCGGGTTCAGGCACTCGTGTGTTGTTGGATTACGAGCTCAAAAAATTGAAAATAGACGGCGCGGCTATCGTCGGCTACGAGCGCGAGGAGTTCACTCATATGGCGGTGGGCGTGGCGGTGGCAAGCGGACTCGCCGACGCCGGTCTCGGCGTGCGCGCCGCGGCGCAAGCATTGACACTCGACTTTATCCCGATCGCGAGCGAACAATACGATTTGCTCATCGAAAGACGTTTCTTCGAATCACCCCGCGGCGAACAGTTACTATTGACGATATGTTCTGCACGCTTCAAAGCAGCGGTGAGCGCGCTGGGCGGCTATGACACCTCTAAAGCCGGTGCAGTGCTTTACCGGCAATAAATCCCCGTCACTCGTTTCAAATTAAATTGACCACGCCGAGTTAATCCATCGCTTGGCCTCTAATTTTCCTCAAGCCGGCGACAGGTTGTGCGATGTCATGCGTCCGGTAATGAACCTGATACTATCCAGTTGTTCAATTTTGTTTCCAAGCACCTCAAATCGCACCATCTGTCCTGTTTAAAATGTTGGAATAACAAGGGGTTAGATTTCCAGTCGCTGGCATTACCATTGCGTTTGTTGGTAGCGGCGAAAACTATGGAAAGAACTAACGAATCCCTCCAGCTCTTGACTCTCATTGAGGCTGCTCAGTTACTTCACGTCTCGACCAAGACTTTGCAACGAATGATTCGCAGCGGCGATCTGCCGGCGCTTAAAGTTGGCGGTCAATGGCGCCTGCGTGAAAGCCAACTGATCAGTTGGATCGAAAGCCGTGAAAGTAGGTCGCAGTCCTAGCGATCCAGCGGCAGATCATTATTTCCAAAATGGAAATTAGTGAATAGCAAAATACTCACGAAAAACGAAAAATTAGTGCAATTGCCGCTAGAAAAAATTGTCCAATTGGCGAGCGGAACGTTTCTTTGCCAATTGCGCCGGCGCTTATTGGTGATGATCACCATCGCCGTGGTGCCGATCCTTGTGGTCGTTCTCTACCAGGCGAAGTTGCGCCGCGATGTGCAGATTTTGGAAGTCCATGAGACCGCGTGGCGCCTCACCCACGCAATCGCTCAGCGGCAGTCGCAATTGGTCGATTCGGTGAAGCAGTTGTTGGTATTGCTGACGCAGTTGCCCGAGATTGGTAAAGGCAATGCGGCGGAATGCGGCGATTTCTTGCGTCGGGTGTTAGCGCAAAAACAAGCCTATTTCGATGTCGGCGTGGTGGATGCGGCCGGTAACGTACATTGCCGCGCACGGGACTCCGGACCTTCAATTGACCTGGTGCAAAGTTCGTTGCGCCGGCGCATCTTTGAAACTAAGGACTTCGTCATTGGCGATTTTCAATTACTTGGTAATTGGCAGCGCCGGGCCCTGATGTTCGGATATCCGTTGCCAAATGATTCCGGCGCCGTTCAGGACACCCTCGTTGCCGCCCTGG
>DATLCH010000288.1:0-9357 GCA_035526465.1 Candidatus Limnocylindrales bacterium
CGCTATGCTCACGAGCAAGAGTGTCACGGTCAAATTCTACGAGGGCAGCACGCCGACCTGTGTCGAATACGTGCAGGTCACCGCACAGGGAACCTATAATTTTTTCTTTTACCAACTCATGCGAATAGTCGGAATGAGCGCACCCAATACGACACTCATAAGCCGCACCACGCAGATGCGTTATACCTACCAGCCTTTTGACAACACCGCGGCTTGTACAGCGACCAGCGTCAACCAAAGCTATTCGAGTTAGACAACCGGAGTGAGCCATGAAGACTTTGAATAATCAGAAGGGCACAGTACTCATTTTCGCGACTTTAATGATCGTCGTGTTGCTCGTTCTAGTCGGCATGGGTCTCGATGCCGGCCATCTTGCGTTCATCCGATCGCAAGGACAGCCCGCCGTCGACGCCGCCGCGCTCGCCGCCGCATCGGCAATTCCGACGGGTAATTTGTCAACTGTTCAAGCACGCGCCGCGTCGATCAATCCCGGTGGCAGCAATCCCGGCATCGGCAATAACTATTTGAACAGCCCGGGTAATGCCATCGGCAATAGCAACTTGACCTTGGTGCAATACAATTCAAGTAATGGTGCCGTCACGACCACCGGCGTAACCATTGCCAATGCCAACGCTGTGCGCGTCGGTCTGGAAAAAGACAATCCTTATGGCGGCAGTCCCGGCGCGGCGATGAAATCGCCGTTGTTTCTCACACCATTGATGAAATTGCTCGGCGCCAGTACCTCAGCGACGACCGACGTCAACGTCAGCGCAATTGCCGCGATAAAAGCAATCCCGGGAATGCCGATCGCCATCGATCAAACACGATGTGGTCAATCCGGAAATATTGACTTGGAATTCAATCCCCAGGGTGATTCAGGATGGACCACCTATTCGCTCAAGGCGAACACGACTAATATAAAAGCTCTATTCGAGACCCTGCCGAGTTGCGGCGGCTCGCCGGCCGTGGAAGTGGGGTTTTGCACCAATTTGCAGAACGGCACGATTGGCAACCTCTTCAACGATACGATACCCGATCTTTTCAAGGCCCACCCGACGGACTGTTATCTACTGCCGGTGGTCGGCGATATTAAGAATCATAACTTCAACCAATGCGCACCGATCACCGATTGGGCGAAATTCTGTCCGAATTCGAACCTCAGCAAAGCCGTCGACGGCCACAAGCTCAACGGCACTGTGACTTGCGGTCAGAGTCCCTATACCTCGCGCGACACCAGATGTTATGTCCCGTTCCTCGTGCGAGACGTAAAATCAGGAATGTGATTTTCTTACGACGGTCGCAAATCCTGTCGAGGAATTCCAAACAGCGCCCGCGCATTATCGCAGGTAATTTTTTGAACAATCGCTTCGGGCAAACATTCCATCTGCGCGGCGATCACTGATTGCGAGTTGGGCCAGGTGCTGGCGGGATGGGGATAGTCGGAACCGAACATCACCTTGTCGGCGTCGAGTACATTGCCGACCATTTTCACCCCCAGGGGATCGTCAACGAAGCTGATCCAGATCTGCCGGTGAAAATATTCGCTCGGCAGGAGCTTCGGTAATATTACCGGCCTTTCGCCGGTCAAGCGCCTGCCGTCGCGACTGCGCTGGTACCAAATATCGAGACCCTGAATCATGTTTGGTATCCATGCGAGCCCGGCTTCTGCCATGACGATTTGCACCCTCGGATGACGATCGAGAACGCCATTGAATATCAGTCCAGTCATTGGTTCGAGCAACTGGATGCCGGGCGGCTCTTGCGCGTATTGCGCGGCGACCGTGACGACTAAATTCGTCGCGCCGCGCTGGAGATCATCGAGCCGGGTCTTCTTGACCATCACCGCGAGATGAAAGCCGACCGGAATACCGACCTCTTCGGCCAGTGCCCAAAACGGCTCCCAGGCATCGTCGTACACGGGCGGATGCGCGCGCGACGCGAGAATATTGACGTGACGCAGGCCGCCGCGTTGAGCCAGACGCGCCAGTTCGTCGCGCGCCGCCAACGGATCCTCCATCGACAACTGCGGCACGCCGATCAACCGCTCCGGCTGCGCCGCGCAGAACTCGCTCAACCAATCGTTGTAGGCTTGATAGCACAATCGGCGCAGTTCCGGGTCGGTGATCACCATCGGATCGGTGGGGCCGTACATGATCGAGACCTCGGCGCCGTCGCGGTCCATGTCGCTCAAGCGCAACGCCGCGGTCGTCGGGCGCAATTCGCCCGGGCGCATGACGCCGCCGCGCTCGATCGCCCACATGGCGCCGCTTCCTTGCGCTGCGGTGTAGTAGCCATGGGGACTAAACGTCTGGTCTTCCCAACTCCAAAACGCGCCTTTGTCATTTTCGATCACCCGCGGCCCGCGCTCGCGCAGGCGCGCGGGCAAGCGTTGGTGCCATAAATCCTTCGGCAACCAGCGCAGATCGATGTGATCGTCGGCAGAAATAAATTGGTGCGTCACGTTACTTGCCATATACGCCGGCGATGAAACCGCTAGCTTCGATTTCCTTGACGATCGACAGATCGACAAAATCGCGCGGATCGGCGTCCTTTGCTTTGGGCAAGTCCTTGGCTAACGCATCGAGGGTATCTTTGATCGCCCGCGTCGATGGATAAGGCGCCTTGAGAAAATACGGTTTGATATAGTGATAGCTCTGCTTCAAAACTTCGCGATCGGCAATTCTCGTGTGTTTAGTTAACACCCGCATGGCAAATTCCTCGTCGGTCGTGAGAGCCTTTGCCCCCTCGATCATCGCCATGACGAACTGTTTCGCTTCCAGACGATTGGCGACAAGCCAGGTCTTCTTGACCCCGAGACCGGAGGAAACGTAGTCGACGCCCAAGCTGGTCATGTCGAAAAGCATCTTGAACCCCGCCTTCTGCGCGACAAATGACGACGGCGGCGACAAGGTGCCGGCATGTACTAGTTTGGCCCGCAGCGCGGCCACAGTCTCCGGCACTCCGCCGACACCGCGAATCATGACATCCTTGTCAGGAACCAGGCCGGCTTCGCGTAGCGCCACGCGGGTAGCGAAATCGGTGCTGCCGCCGAGCCCCGAAACACCGACAATCTTACCCCGGAGATCTTGCAGCGAGTTGATTTCCGGCGCGCTATGCATCGTGAACAGAAACTTATCACTGAAGTTGGCGATCAACACCGCATCAAATCCGGCCAGCACCGCCGACGGCACGGTTCGACTTGAAACTCCCTGTGCGAAATTTACCGAACCCCCGATCAATGCTTGGATACTCCGTGCTCCTGTGACGATGTAGCGCACCTCCATGCCGTACTTCTTGAACGCACCGCTTTCCATCGCGGCAAACAGCGGCGACTGCAGCAACGACACTGCCGGCAGCGAGACGTCAACGAGCTTCAGTCCCGGCTCCCCCGCCCAGACAACCGATAGCCGCAACACCAATCCGGTCGCTAATAGCAGTCGCAAAAACCCGCGCGTGATCTGTCGCATGCTCTCTCCCGTATCTTGGATGACTACGGGCGGTTTACTCCAAGCACATTGGAATGTCGAGAAGTTTGGCCGCCGGAAGCCTTACCATGACGCCAACGACTCGACCCAAAGCAACTCGCAGGCACCAGCACCGGTGTCGCTGCGCGTCAAAGAACTTTTCCAGTGAAGACCTTCTTTGTTGGAGACCTCCACCAAGAATCCTTTGATGTGAACTAGATTGCCGGGACGCAGGGACTTTAATTGCCGTTCGATACCATCATTGGCGGGAATCATGTGCATGTTTGCGCTGTGAGTTTCGATGATAGTTCGCGGCACCGGATAATCCTTGGCCCACCAACTGTAAAAGCGCCCGCCTTGCGAGAAGCTTATGTGCCTCAAGACAGCGCTATCGGACATCGCTCCCCAACCCAAAGCAAGGTCTACCGGCGCGATTTGTGCGGCGCGATCGAAGCGATATGTTGCGACACCGATCACCCGCCCGCGAATATCGAAGGTCGCGAGAAGCTCGATCCGATAGCCATTTTTCTCGCGAATCGATGCGGTGTAGACCTGCCGCTGCACGGGTTCCTCCTCCACGAGCACCCCGGCAGGCCGGCTAATCTCGCGACCGGTCCAGAGATATACGCCCATGAGCAGGGCACCGATGACGATAAGTTCTCTCATGCAAATCTGTCCACGGGCTAGCTTAGCCGAACTCTGGCGGCTGAAAAAGATTTAAGTCGAACGACGCACACTTTGCTTGCATTATCGCCAGCGCTTAAGTATCCAAGGCGTCGATCGTCTCATGACGCGAATTGCGACAGACGTCGTTAAAGAATCATGTGATATCAACCACGGGAGGACCGATGAACGGTTCAATGTGCCGGACGCTTTTCTTGTTGGCGACAATCTCAGGCGCCCCGTGTGCCCGTGGCCGCTGTGAAATAAAATAACCGCGCGCGCAGCGCCATGCACCTGAACTGGCCAGTGGCGTAAAAGAGCGTCGCCCCATCGGCGCTCGCGAACCAATTTTCTCTTGCGGGGCGCGCACGAGCCCCCTGTCGAACCTGCTGACTCGAAAAATCGATGGCTTGATTCATTTGCACGATTTGACTCGTTCTTTCATCGCTTGAACGGTGACGTCACTTTGTTCGTCGTCAGGTAGTCGCAATGAATTTATTTTTTCGATCGAAATCTCATAACCTTTTTCGCAAAATTTGCGTTACAATGCGGCCTCAAATAAACCTAAGGAGATTTTTTTCATGGCAAAGTATGCCCTGTGTATCGGTATCAATGATTATCCCGGCACCGACAACGACCTTTCCGGTTGTGTCAACGACGCCAATGATTGGGCCACAGCTCTCTCCAAGCGCGGCTTTGCGACAACCAAGATGCTCGACAAGCAGGCCACCGGCAAAAATATGCGCGCCGCGATTACGGCGGCGATTGCCAAAGCCAATGCCGGCGATTTGGTGGTGATCCAGTATTCAGGACATGGATCCTATGTGCCGGATGACGACAGCGAGGAGCCGGATGGTAAAGACGAATGCCTGTGCCCATACGACATCAATTCTAAAGGACCGATCACCGACGACGAACTCTTTGAGATTTACAGCGCAAAAAAAACCGGTGTAAAGCTGTTGGTCATTTCCGACTCTTGCCACTCCGGCAGCAATGCCAGATTCGCCCCGATCACGACACCGCCAACGATCAAAGGTAAAAATGCGCCACAGCGCAAGGTGCGCTTCCTGCCCCCCGCGGTGTTCCTGTCGAAATCGCAATTAGCAAAGCTCGGCTCGAGCCGCGCGATGCGCCGCTCCAACCCGCCGGGACGACACGCCGCACTGCTAATGGCGGGATGTCAAGACAGCGAATATAGCTATGACGCGTCCTTTGAAGGCCGTCCCAATGGCGCCTACAGCTTCGTCGCGTTGCGCGAATTGGTCAAGCTGCCGGCCAACGCCAGCTATCAACGCTGGTATGACGCGATCCGCAAAGTTCTGCCGTCGCAACAGTATCCCCAAACGCCGAACTTATACGGCACTAAGAGCATGAAAGGCTGGAGGGTTTTCGTCTGACAGAACAGCAAGTTTTCTGTTTGTCAGGCAGGGACACTCACTGATACAGCCCTGAGTCTTCCGTGCTGCATCGCTATTTCCGCTACGAACGCCACAACCATCGATTCGCTCGATATCAGTTCGGCAAGGAGAACCCGTGAGAAAATCCACTCTACGTTTGCATGGCCGGCGCAGAGCTTCGCTATTCTTGCAGGAAGGTTCCACGGGCCCGGCCGTAGCCAAACTGCAAGCGAAACTAAAAAAAATCGGCTTTAACCCTGGCCGCGTCGATGGTGATTTTGGCCCTGCAACCAAAGCGGCGTTGATCGGCTTTCAAAAAAGCGCCGGCCTCCTCGCCGATGGCATTGCCGGGCCGCGCACGCAGACAGCACTGGGGCTAACCGCGAACGATAACTTACCCTCGGTCATTCCCGGCATCACCGTCACTATGGTGTCGAAAATATTTCCGGTCACGCCGGTGGACAACATCCGCAACAACCTGCCGTTTGTATTGCAAGGGTTGGTCGAACGGGCGTTGGGCGATAAACCGATGGTTCTCATGGCACTGGCGACGATCCGTGCCGAGACTGAATGTTTTCAACGGATCAACGAGGGACTTTCCAAATACAATACTTCTCCCGGCGGCCACCCGTACGATCTCTATGACTTCCGCTCCGACCTGGGAAATCGAGCAAAGGGGGACGGCGCCAGATATTGTGGTCGCGGCTATATCCAACTCACCGGTCGTTTCAATTTTCAGAAATACGGCACGGCTCTGGGCATGGGCAACAAACTTGCGCTTGAACCGGAGCTCGCCAGCGATCCGACCGTCGCGGGCAAATTGCTGGCGGCATTTCTCAAAGACAAAGAGCGCGCCGTCAAAGAATCCCTGATCCTTGGCGATTTGTGCATGGCGCGTCGGCTCGTCAATGGCGGCAGTCATGGCCTGGATCGCTTCATCGATGCGTTCCGTATCGGCGATGCATTGATCGCGTGACGTAGTCTAAAAAATCTCAGACAGTCTTCATTTGTACCGAAGGACAATTTCATGCCTAAACGAACATTGGAGATCGGCGGCAACAAAGTAACTCTCGATGCCCGCCCGGACCGCCTGGACATCCGAGATCTACCGTATCGGCCATCGGTCGTCTCCCTGCCGCCGATTTACCCTGCCGAAAAAGACGTTGCTGCCCTACTGTCGAATTACATCGCCGCCGGATTGATTCTCGACCAGAAATCAGAGGGGGCCTGTACCGGATTCGGCTTGGCGGGAGTGATCAATTTTTTGCTCTGGCGCCGATCGAAGCACAGGATGAAACAAAAGGATCGAGTCAGTCCGCGCATGCTGTTCCATCTGGCGAAGTTTTACGACGAATGGCCGGGCGAAGATTACGAAGGTTCGAGCTGTCGCGGCGCCCTCAAGGGGTGGCACCGCCATGGCGTCTGCCGCAACTCACTCTGGCCCTTTAAGGACAAGCAATTCGTCCGACCACACGAAGGTTGGGACATCGATGCGCTATGCCGTCCTCTCGGTGTCTACTACCGTGTCGAACGCGATTCAGTGGTCGATCTGCAAGCGGCTATTTTCGACACGGGCGCCGTTTACGTCTCGGCAAACGTGCATGCCGGGTGGGAAGTCAAAGCGCTCAAAGGGATCATCCGACACAAATCCCTGCCGATAATCGAGGCCGGCGCCGAAGGTTATGGCGGCCACGCGTTCGCCCTGGTGGGATACAACGACACCGGTTTCATCGTGCAAAACTCTTGGGGCGAAAAATGGGGGGGGCGCGGGTTCGCCGTTTTACCGTACGAAGACTGGGTAGTTAACGGCACCGACGCTTGGGTTGTCGGCCTCGGCGCGCCTGTGCAAAGACTGCAGCAGCGCCAATACTTCGTCAAACACAGTGACGGGATCGCTGGTCATATCGCCCGCTCCGGTATGATCGGACCGGCTCAGGCCAAGTTAAAAGACTCCACCGACCTTTGGTCCGAGCAAAACGCCTATTGGCACAGTGTAGTCACCGGCAACGACGGTCAGATCATCAATCGCCTACCTCAGGTTCAAGACGAACGGGACAACGTCGCCTGGACAACATACGAACAGCCACTCAAGTGGTTCAAAGAACACTCCAACAGCGCTGCCTGGCGCATCGCACTCTACGCTCATGGCGGCTTGAACGCCGAAGCATCGTCCATTGATCGCATTCGTACCCTAGGTCCCTACTTTAGCGAGAATGGCGTATATCCCCTGTTCACGACCTGGAAAAGCGGCTGGCAAGAGATTTTCGCTAACATGCTCGCCGACGGTGCCGATAAACTGTTCGGCGGCCAAATTGTACCGAGCCGCGGCCTCGGCGATTTATTGCAGGAAGCATCGGACCGCGCATTGGAGGTGTTTGTGCGCACTGTTTTAGGCAAGAGCATGTGGTCGGAGATGAAAGAGAACGTCACACAGTCGAGTGAACAGGGTCGCGGCATCGACGAGATCGCCGTGCAGCTGGCGCGGCTGCAAAAAGCCTCGGCCAATCGTCTGGAGATTCATTTGATCGGCCACTCGGCAGGATCTTTCGTCTGCGGCCGACTGTTGACGGAATTGCGGCAGAGAAAATTGAAGGCGCACAGTTGCACGCTGTTCGCGCCAGCTTGCGACTTGGAATTTGCCCTGGAGCATTTCAAGCCCGCTATCGAAGAGAACCACCTGCCCCGATCAAAATTTCGCGTTTACGTACTCTCGGATAGCAGCGAACTCAACGATACGGTTGGACCTTACGGGAAATCATTGCTCTATCTGGTCAGCCGCGCCCTGGAGCGTCGGCACAAAACGCCGCTCCTCGGACTGGTCAATGCCTTTGATGGCGAGCGCGCCACCGACGAATATTGGCATAGCGATACGATTCGAAGCTGGGTCAAACCCTGGCAGCATTTCTTCTGGCAAGGAAAACCGCCGCGCGGCTTCGCCGACCAGGGTAGCGCCGCTCCCGGCAAAAACTTGCAAATACTTGGCACGTCCATCGGATCTAATAGCGTGAAAAACTGTCACGGCTGCTTTGATAACAACGTCGAAGTTATTGGCGAAACCATCGAGGCAATCACCGGCGGCGAGCTGCGTCGGCCGATTATCAATTTGGACTACTGAGCGCAAGTATCGCGCATCGCGGTATGATATTTACCCGTCATCGAGGCTCGCTCGATCGGGTCGAAAATTCAGTATTACTGTCGGGAAAGGTCCGCATTTCCGCAGATCAGCCATCGGCTGTCTTGCGCTCAGCTACTCGCATAATGCGCGATTGAAAATGGAGAAAAATTCGTTTCCCGACCAATAAGATCGATTTCATCCTTGCTTCACCAAGCGTCGGGAAATGCCTGCGCATGCGCTCACGCAATCGTAGGTAATCACGGTCACACTCGGTTTCCCGGCGAAAAATTTCCGGTCGGATCATCATCTTTTATTCTACGAAAACCCGGATCGCTGACGCTTTTCCTAAGGTGTAAAGATGGTACGGATCGTGCGCTGCCAATGGTCATGAGATTAATCCGGCATAGCTTCATCATCACGACCCTCTACGGTGTAGGCGTTGTGGAGGCCTTTTATCTGCCGCGCTACGGCCTCGAGTGGTTTCTCGGCGCCATCGGCCTGACGGTGTTCAGCGCGGGCCTGTGGATGCGCAAGAACTGGGATCGCTCATAGACCCGTCGCCCACTACTACAGAATTGATCGCGCGCGGCCGGGTCAGCGGCACTTGAGTTGAAAAATCGCACTACGCTGACAACTGCCGCGACGCTGCGATTCCAAGACACCTTATTAGCGTAAGCAGCGATATCGAAGGGTCATCAAAGGACTGCAGCGATTCTTT
>DATLCH010000024.1:0-7109 GCA_035526465.1 Candidatus Limnocylindrales bacterium
TTATTTTTCCTCTACTGGTGCTAAGATTTTCCTTGGCGGCACGGGCACACCGCCGCTAATGAAAAAGTAGTTGATTAAAACTAGGCTGGGCTGGGCGTGCCGGCGCCGTCGATCATTGAATCAGCAGAGCAACGCGGTCTAGATCTATCTGTAGATTGGCACGCGCCAGTAATCGTCAAACCGAAAGAGCAGGCCATTTGTTTGCTAGTTAAGGAAGCACGACTGTGGCGCTTGACGGGCGGAGGCAATCCCGAATAGGTTGGTACGATATTCTTTGGCTGGAGGAATGATGAACTACCAATTGGAACATGTGGCAATTTACTGCAAAGACCTAAACGCGACGATCGAATTCTACGAAAAGTTTTTCGGCGGCCAGCCGACAGCGATCAGAAAAGGCGATGCCGGTTATGCGTTTTGTTTCATGCGCATCGCCGGCTCGCCGGCTATTCAACTGATGGAATCAGCGACCGGCGTCGGCGTCCATCACTACGGCTTTATCACTGACGACATCGACCAGGTGTGCCGAGAATTCAAGGAGAAGGGCGCGGCAATCCTGCGCGAGAACCGCGATACGGCCGGGAAACTCACGACGATTTTCGTCAAAGATCCAAACGGATTAGAGATGGAGGTTCGAGGGCCGCGTTGATTGTGCGCCAAGCATGCTCATGCCCACATCACAAATTCTTGGCGGCCAATTAATTTTTGCGCGGGTCATGGCATAATAATGTTATGGCGCGAGCAAATAGGGAGTTAGAGCTTTTTGCAGTCCCGGCGAAGGTTCCCGAGGGGTTCTTTTATCGCCAAGATTTTATCTCGCAGGCCGAAGAGCACCAACTCATCCGGGAGATTGAGAAACTTCAGCTCACGCCGTTTAAATATTATCAATTTATCGGCAAGCGGCGAACGGCGAGCTTTGGTTGGGAGTACGAGTTCGGATCCAGTGAAATTACAACAGCTGCGGTCCTGCCGGCGTTTCTCTTACCGATCCGTTTACGGGCCGGAGAACTCTTCAACATGGATCCGAACAGCCTACTCCAAGCATCCATTATTGAATATTCAATCGGCTCGCCGATCGGCTGGCATCGGGATGTACCACATTTTGGCGAGGTTGTCGGCATCTCCCTTGGGGCTCCATGCCGGATGAGGTTTCGCAAATATAGCCGCAACCGAGCGAAACTCGATCGTGACGAAATCTTGACCATAGAACTACAACCGCGTTCGATCTATTTGCTGAGTGGCGCTGCGCGCGAGACCTGGCAGCACTCGATACCGCCGGTGAGAGAGCTACGCTACTCGATCGTCATGAGGACTGTGCGCGCAAAACTCACGAACTCATGAGACGGAAACCGTCATCGCGGACTTGCTGCAGTCGGAGAATCGCGGCATTCAAGAAGCGCAACAAGGAGCAGTTCTGAAGCACCGACAGCGGTTGCCGCTAATTGCCTAACAATTTCATCATCCGATCGACGACGTCGGGTGGCTGTGAGACCACTTCTTTCGCCAGTTTCGCCAACTCCTCACCGCCGATCGCATCGACCGCCCAGCGGCGCTTCTTCAAATCTTCGAGCAGCGCCGGATCTTTCAGCGAGCGTTCGTACGCGTCGCGCAAAATTTTAACGCGGTCGGGTGGCACGCCCGGCGTAGCGACTAACGGCCGGCCGAAGACCGCGGGAGCGAGCAGAACCGTAGCTACCCGTCGGATCGCCTCCGTAGTTTTATATTGATCCATCAACTCATAGATAGACGGCACATCTGGAACCAGCGGATCGCGCTTTTTTCCCGTCTGCAGAATCGGCCGGACAAACCCTTTCTTGTGCCAGGTAAGAAACGGTTCGCGGGCGAAATAAGTGCTGATTGTCAGATTGCGGCAGTGCAACTCGCCGCGCTCAATACCTAAATCAATCTCACCGCCGCCGGGATAGCCGCTGACGATGTTGAACTTGATCCCGAGCCCTTCGTCGAGAAATTTTGGCATGTAATAACCGGAAGTGCTGGTGCCCGTGGCGCCGCATTTCGGCGGCTGCGCGGCCTTGCGCACGTCCTCGATCGATTGGTACGGCGTGTCGGTCCTCATGACTAGAATAAATTCGGTTTGTTCCGGCGTACCGATCCAGGTGAATTTCGCCCAGTCAAAGCGAACTTCCGGACGCCTGGCCAGCTGGTCGAAGTACATCGATGGGCCGAATGTGCCGAGGGTGAGACCATCCGGCTTCGCCACCGAATAAACATAGTTCGCGGCAACCACTCCGCCTGCGCCAGTCATATTTTGCACAATGAAGGTGGGATTTCCGGCGATATATTTGCCCATGTACTGTGCGAAGATTCGTGCCCAAAGATCGTACGCGTCGCCCGGGAGATTGCCGACGATGATCCTGATCGTTTTTCCCTGGTAGAAAGGCGCCTGAGCATTCACCTCGGCGATCCACGACAGCACAAACAAAAGCGCGCACGCGCACACCAACCGCTTCATAACACCTCCACACTGTTTGGAAGCAAGCCTCGACCGATTGTCAGATACGAAATCACCGGCGAGCTTAGGGCGATGAGAACAATCGTGTCAAGGTGCGAAGATAGCCAAATAAGAGCGCCAGTCACAGTGCAGGCCTGTATCCAGTATTTTCATACTACCGCGTTTTGTATTGACGCTATTTGCGTCGGTGCATATAACGGGCTCTGTCAGTTTGACGAAGGGTCACGTTGTTGTTATCGCAACGGGCGGTTCCAGTCGTTTAAACGAGGTTACTCATGCATGGCATCGCGAAGCATTGGATCATCTATGCGAGGGTTTTTTTCACGCTCACGCTGGCGATAGTCTCGGCCGCCCAGGCTCAAGACAAGCTGCTGATCTCCTACGGTGGTCACAATGAAACGGTTGGCCCCATGTGGGTGGCCGCGGATAGGGGCATTTTCAAGCGATACAATCTCGACGTGAATATGCTCCAGGTACGTAATGGCCAGATCAGCCTAACGGCGGTCATGGCAGGGGATGTCCAGGCGTTTTGGCCAGCCGTTTCTTCCGTTATAAGCGGCGTCGGCGCCGGAGCAAAGCTCGGCTGCGTCGCTAGCCCGTTCAACAAAATCGCCAGAGAGTTGATGGTGCGGCCAGAAATTGACTCACTTGCCGCGCTGCGGGAGAAAATCTTCGGCGTCCAGAGCATTGGCGGCGGCCTCTGGTTGCAAACGATGATCGTTTTGGATCGGCTCGGCGTCGATGCCGACAAATACAAACTGCAGATGCGCGTGATCGGCGACGAACCAACGATTCTTCAAGCCCTGCTCGCCTCGAATGTCGACGCAGCGGTAATCACCCAGGCTTCGGCCGCGGTGGCCAAACGGGCAGGTCTGCGCTCGCTGGCAAATACCATGGAGCTGAAGGTGCCTTATCAAGGTGTTGGAATCTGCACACGTAGCGACCGGATAGTTAATTCGCCCGACCTCATCATGCGGTTGACCAAAGGTATGGTCGAGGGCGTGGTATATATTCATAGCCCGCGCAACAAACGCGACGTCATGGAGGTGCTCAAGAAGCATCTCCGCCTAGCCACAGACCAGGACGCCGAAACCTCTTATAACGCCCTGCGCACAGTGTCTTCCCTCGATCTCGCCCCGGATCCAGAAGCTTGGAAAAATATTCAAAAGTATGTCGCGCGGGTGACACCTAAAGTCGCCCAGTTGGATATCCAGCAAATCATAAACGGTAATTTCGTCAAAACGCTCGAAGAAACCGGCTTCATAGCCGAGACGAAAAGGCGCTACGGACTCTAGCCATAGGCCAGCGAAAGACGCGCACGTTGGCATTCCAACACTCCATTTGATTGTGGTGCTCGAATGGTAGGTCAGCGGATGAACCTCGAGTTCTGGCCCCTGCAACTCACGCAATGACGGAAGATCTGCAAGCCAACCTGCGCGTCACCGGCGATCCGCGCTTGGCCGAGGAATGGGAGCTTGTGCTGTTAACTCAGGGATTGTCACCGAGCCTGCGACGAACGCCGGCGGGTATGATTCTCAGCGTGCCCGAGAGCGAGCGAGCACAGGCGTTTGCCAGTCTCGCGGCGTACGATCGGGAGAACCGAAAGCCGGCGACCCATGTCGAGCGGCTGGACTCGGGAAACTTGATTGCCGGAACCGCGGTCGGCCTAATGCTCTTGTTATTTTATTCAATCACGGTGCAGTGGTCGCCTGGATTGTCTTGGCTCGCGCGCGGCAGCGCGGACGCTGAGCGGATACTTCAGGGCGAGTTATGGCGCGCGGTCACTGCTCTCACGCTCCATGCCGATATTGCCCACGTCCTGAGCAATGCTGTCGCCATTGCGTTATTTTTTAGTGCGCTATCGAGTATCGTCGGTGGCGGAGTTGCTGGCGCACTGGTGGTTTTCGCCGGCGCGGGGGGCAATCTCGCGACTGCCTTGCTGCATGGAAGCTCCTTCGTCTCGGTCGGTGCATCCACGGCGGTTTTCGCCGCGGTCGGTTTGCTCGGCAGCCTCGGCGTAACCCGGCGACGGCGGAGCACTTTGAGCTGGCGACGCGCCTGGATACCGCTAGCCGCAGCGCTCGCACTTCTCGGCATGCTCGGCAGCAGCGGCCAGCGGGTCGACATCTGGGGCCATCTTTTTGGTCTTCTGGTTGGCGCTGGACTTGGACTACCGGTGGGTTTGACCGCGCCACGAGTATTGGGATTACTCAGTCAATGGGCGTGTGGCACAGCAGCAGTCGTCACAGTGATCTACTGCTGGATGCTGGCGTTTCGTTGAATCGAGTGTCAAACGTGCGGTCGCCGTAGAGTCGTTCGAGGGTGGCGAATCGGTGGAAGACTGCTTTTTGGGTCGTCGGCTTTATTCTTCGGGTCAAGATTTCTGTTGAGGTCCTCGATCCCGATATCTGCTGCGAGCAGTGAATGACCGGCGCTACGTCATCGCAAAGTACGCTGAACGCTTTTTCAGCCGCAATGCATTATTGGGCCTTGGACAAAGTTTCGAGGGCATTTCGCAGGGAACTGGCCCAGCTCTGGAGCGTGGTCGTGCTGATTCTGCCGTCCGGCGTGTTAATGCCGACTCCGTCGGTACTGATATCCAACAGGATAGCCTCTAAGTCGGCAACTACTTTGTGATACTTGGTCTCGGACAAGACGCGGTAGTTTTCCGGCACCGACTTATATGGCTTCTTCGCAGGTGCAGTCTGAGTGTACGGCGAGGTGATTGCGGCCGGAGTCGTAATCGAGACTGACGTGTTCAAGGTGATTCTCCCTTTCTCTTGATACTGGCTCATAATGACCCGCCGAGGAACCGAGCAAGTAGCAGGCCAATTGCAATCACTTGCCACAAGCGGACTTTTCATACGAAATTCCCCAACTCGAAGGTGCGCCAATCGTCCGGCGTTCTATATCTTAGAAAAATCGGGCTTCGTTGGTTCTCATTAATGAAAAGATGCGATAACTTCGCCAAACGTCGCCGAACGACTATAGCTAAAAAACCTTACCTCCATTGCGCATAGATGACGGCAGAGTTAGAATCGGCGGCATTAATATCCATAAATTCTGATTCGGGCGGAGGGTCTTCTTGAGTCTTTCATTGAAGCAAATGGCCATTGGCCTTGGCGTTGTGCTCGTGTGTTTCACAATTTTCTTTACTGTCAACAAACAGTATCGTCCTGACACAGATATTATCTTCAGCGAATTTATCGCCGCGGTGGAACGCGGCGATGTCGTCGAAGTGATGATCGAGGGACATCACATCGAGGGGCAGTTAAAAAATGGCGAACAGTTCAAGACGTATACGCCCGATGATCCGCAGCTGGTGAAGTCACTGCGCGAGAAAAACGTGAAAGTCGCGGCTAAAGCCGAAGGCGCGTCACCGTGGTACGTGACGCTGTTGGTTTCCTGGTTGCCCATCCTGTTGCTCATAGGAGTGTGGATATTTTTTATGCGCCAGATGAAAGTGGGCGGCGGCAAGGCCATGTCTTTTGGCAAGAGCCGGGCAAGACTGCTGACCGAGAACCAGCATCGTATTACTTTTAGCGATGTCGCAGGCGTCGACGAAGCCAAAGACGACCTGCAAGAGATCATCGAGTTTTTAAAAGACCCTAAAAAGTTCACCAAACTGGGTGGCAGAATTCCCAAAGGCTGTTTGCTCGTCGGCGCCCCGGGCACAGGCAAGACGCTGCTGGCGCGGGCGATCGCCGGCGAAGCCGGAGTGCCGTTCTTCAGCATCAGCGGTTCCGATTTCGTCGAAATGTTCGTCGGTGTCGGCGCATCGCGGGTTCGCGATCTTTTCGTTCAGGGCAAGAAGAAAGCGCCGTGCATTATATTTATCGACGAAATCGACGCAGTCGGGCGCCATCGCGGCGCTGGTTTTGGTGGCGGCAACGACGAACGCGAACAGACATTGAACCAGCTGCTGGTGGAAATGGATGGCTTCGAATCAAACGATGGGGTCATTCTCATTGCCGCGACCAACCGTCCTGACGTGTTGGATCCAGCGTTGCTCCGCCCAGGGCGATTCGATCGCCATGTCGTCGTACCGCGACCGGACATTGCCGGGCGAGTCGGTATCTTGCAGGTACACTCGCGCAAGGTTCCGTTGGCAGCGGATGTCGATGTCAATCTTCTGGCGCGATCGACTCCCGGTCTTACCGGCGCCGATTTGGAGAATCTCGTCAATGAAGCCGCTTTGCTAGCGGCCCGCAATGACCAGGAAAAAGTCAACATGCTCGATCTGGAGCTCGCCAAGGACAAAGTTATGATGGGCGCCGAGCGGCGCAGCATGATTATCAGCGACGAAGAAAAACGCACAACGGCTTATCATGAAGCCGGCCATGCGTTGGTCGCAAAGCTGCTGCCGGGTGCCGATCCGGTACACAAAGTGACGATAATCCCTCGGGGTATGGCTTTGGGTCTGACCCAGCAATTACCCGAGGACGAAAAATATACTTATGCGTCGAAATACCTGCTCAATAACCTGGTTATTCTTTTCGGCGGTCGGGTTGCCGAAGAGTTGGTATTCGAGCAGATCACCACAGGGGCAGGCAACGACATTGAAAAGGCCACCGATCTGGCGCGCCGGATGGTCTGCGAGTGGGGCATGAGCGAGAAGCTAGGACCGATGACCTTCGGC
>DATLCH010000032.1:0-6231 GCA_035526465.1 Candidatus Limnocylindrales bacterium
GAAATGACAACAATTCGAAACTTACTGTCTTGGCGTTTTTGCGGGAATAATCTTAATCATTACCTGGTTCGAGAACGATCTTGCCAATGATCTGATTGTTCTCGACGATGCGGTGCGCTTCGGCCGCTTCGCTCAGCGGCATCACGCGATGGGGGATTGCTTTGATTCTTCCAGCGCGGGCGGCTTCCAACGCTCTATCGACATCCGCCGGATTGGTGCCGGCGGCACCGAGGATGCTGATACGGCGCAGATAGAGGCGCTTGACGTCGAGCATGACATTGCCACCGCCGTGGGCGCCGGCGGTGACCATGCGGCCGCCGATGGCCAGGCTGTTGAATGCGCCGGGCCATAGCGACGGATCGGCGATGCTTTCACAGACGATATCGACGCCGTCGCCGTCAGTGAGTGCCATAACTTTTTTTGCGAGATCTTGAGTGCGATAGTTGATGCCGAAGTCGGCGCCGTTGTTGATTGCAATCGCGACTCTCGCATCCGCGCCGGCGGCCGCAATCACTCGGGCGCCGAACATTTTTGCCACCTGGACGCAGCAGCTGCCCAGCGCCCCGGTGGCGCCCATCACCAACACCCACTCGCCGGCACGTACCTGGGTTTTGCCGGTGAGCAAATTAAACGCCATGGGATAGTGGCGGGTGATTACCGTGCCTTCGGCGTAAGTTAAATTGTCGGCGATGTGAAAAGCGTTGCGCTCGGGGACGGAAACATATTCGGCGTAACCGCCCCAGCGGTGCAGGCCGATATGCCTGCTCGCCAGACAATTGGCTTCAACGCCATGCGCGCATTGTTTGCATTTGCCGCAGCGGATAAGCGAAATCGTCGCGACCCGATCGCCGATCTTGAATCGGCTGACGCCGCTGCCGACTTTTACGACTGCGCCGGCCGGATCGACCCCGAGCACATGAGGCATCTGGATGGTCACCGGATATTTGCCCGCGCGCACTACGCAATCAAGGGTGCGGTTGACCGACACCGCATGGACTTTGATGACGATCTCGCCGGGTGGAGCTTTTGGTTCGCCGACATCTTCGAGATGCATGACCTCGGGCGCGCCGAACTCTCTGATGACGATGGCTTTCATAGTGATGTACAGCTGGTGGGTTAGGAACGAAGTTTTTACCGCGAAGGCACGAAGCGCACGAAGTTTGGAATACTTAAGGCCAAAACCTGCGCGGCCTGCGCGCGTTCGCAGAAAAAACGATTATTCCAATCGTACAGATTTAGCGGGCAATGCTTTTGAAGTATCCAGATTTTTCCATTTCGTTGTAGAACGTCGGGTCGATGAATTCTTCAGCCTTCGCTTCGCGCGCTTTCGGGTCTTTCTCGGCGAGTTGCGTCAAAATCGTTTCGACCGCTTTGTAGGGCAGGTGCGGCGGCCGTTCGATAAACGTCGTCGCAAAGCCGTAAGCTGAATCCAAAGCTTCGCGGTCGTCGGTCTTGGTGTACTTGCCAATGACCTTCATAGTGAATTCCTTATCGCGGTAGAGCCGCTCGACGCCTTCGCTATAGGCCATCATGAAGCGGCGCACGGTCTGCGGGTCTTTTTTAATAAACGACCGGGTCGATACCAAGCTAACAGTGGGATAGTCAAGGCCGACTTTCTTGAAATCCGTGAGCAGTTGAAATCCAGCTTTACCCGCCCGGTAATTGGCGGGCGATGATAACACGCCGCCCTGGACGCTGCCGCCGACCATGGCCGCGACGATCTGCGGCTGGCCGCCCATCTGCAACACTTTGATATCGCGCTCCGGCTCCATGCCCCATTTCTTGATCAAGTAGCGGATCGAAAAATCCGTCGATGAGCCGTAGGTAGTGATGCCGATGGCTTTGCCTTTCAGATCCTCCGGCCGTTTGATCGACGAGTGAACGTAGACGTAGAACGACGGCACGTTGACTAGGCCGCCAATGATGACGATGTCACCGCCGGCGAGCGTCGCATTAACCACCGTGCCGCCAGCCAGCGCCACAGGAAATTCACCGGCGATGACCGCCTGGGCGACCTTCGTTCCGCTGGCGACGTAGACAGGGTCGACGGATAAACCATGTTTTTCGAAGATGCCGGCATCTTTGGTGACGAAGAACGAGGACTGCGTGGCGCTGACTGCGCTGTAGGCGACAGCGATCCGTTTGGTTTGTGCCGCTGCCGTGGCAGCGACTCCTAACAGCGCAATCAGAACGATGGGCAGCAGACGTTTCAGCATAATAGGCTCCTGCACTCGGTTCTCGAGTTTGCTGGTTCTAACATTTTCAGTGCAGCCTAGCCACTGAGCCGTGCCGCATTGACAAGCTTCCGAGGCCGACATTATATGATCCGAGTTGTTCAACATTTCTGCACGGAGACACGGATGAAACCCGAAATTACAGCGATCCAAGCCAAGAGCGAATGCTTGAACATGCGAGTGATTGGCCATCATGACTTGAACGGACATGGTGATGGCATGCAACTGGTCAAGCACGGGCGCTATGTTTATTTAGCTCATCTCGGCACGTCGCCAATGGCGTTGAGCATTCTCGACGTCGCCGATCCGACCGAGCCGCGATTAATGGCTCAGATGCCGCACGCGGCGAACACTCATGCGCATAAAGTGCAGGTCGTCGGAGATATTCTGATTCAAAATCAGGAACGGCCCTACTTCGACAAATCGGTTCCCGCCAACGTGCCCAACGAAGCCGGCATTAAAATTTATTCGATCGAGAACCCGACCCAGCCGCGCGAGATCGGTTACTTGAAGCTGCCCGGGAAAGGGGTGCACCGCATGTGGTTCAGCGATGGCAAATACGCCCACGTCGGCGCGTATTTGCCGGGCATCGAGGAGCGGGCTTACTTGATTGCGGATATTTCGAATCCGACCACTCCCAGAGAAGCGGGACGCTGGTGGATCCCCGGCACCAAGGAAGGTGAAGCGACGCCCGCGGATTGGACGCCATTTGCCGGCGAGCATTTCTATGTTCATGGGGCGATTCCTTATGGGGACCGTGCCTATGTGGCCCTGGTCGATGCCGGTATGGCGATCCTCGATATCTCTGAGATCAGCACGCCGAAAGCGATTAGTCATATCGACTGGAGCCCGCCCTTTGGCGGCTACGCGCATACGACACTGCCGCTGCCGGGACGGAAGCTCGTCGTCGCGGTGGACGAGTCTGTGAAGTATGATTGCCAGGAAGGCGAGAAGCGGGTGTGGATCATCGACATTCGTGAAGAAAAAAATCCGGTGATCGTCAGCACTTGCCCGGTACCGCAGGGCGATTTCTGCAGCCGCGGTCTGCGCTTCGGTCCGCATAACGTGCACGAGAATCGCCCGGGTTCGTTCCAAAGTGAGAATATTATTTTCGTGACGTACTACAACGCAGGCTTGCGCGTGTTCGACATCCGCAATCAATACAGGCCTGAAGAAATCGGCTACTTTATCCCGCCGGCGCCCGAGGGACAGAAGGCGCCGATGTTCAACGATCTTTATGTCGATACCGACGGTCTCATTTACGTCACGGACCGGATCAAGGGCGGGTTGTATGTGATTGAATACACCGGGGCGAATTGTGATTGACGGCACAATGGCAATCTCGCCGAGAAAATCCGCTTCTTTCGCAGCAATTGCACAGTGGGCATATTCGGAATCGGCTGGTTGAGCTTCGCTCGCCGAAGAAATTTTCTAATCACTATTTTCCGAATCATTGCGATTGCGCTCCACTTCCTTGCAGTCGATTAGTGTCTATGACATAGCAATCCCATCTCAGATTAGAAGGAACTTTCATGACTACATTCACGGCGAAGCCGGTCCATCATTTATTGCGCGCGAAATCGGTGGCCATCATCGGCGCTTCGCAAAAGGGCGCTTGGCCTCAGGGAATTTATCGTAATTTGAAGGGCGCAAAATTTCCCGGCGGCGTTTATCTGATCAATCCCAATTACCAAGAGCTTTACGGCGACAAGTGTTATCCCAGCCTTGCTGCATGCCCGGAAGTTCCCGATGAATTGCTGATCCTGATTCCCACCCGTGCCGTATTGGGCGTGCTTGAAGAAGCGGCCAAGCTGGGCACGCGTTCGGCAACCATTTACACTGCGGGATTCGGCGAGGGTGACGATGAAAAGGGTAAAGAACGAGCGCAGCAGATGCGCGAGCTGTGCGACCGGACAGGCATGGTGATCTGCGGTCCCAACTGCATGGGCTCTTACTCGGTGGGTGAAGGATTGTGGACCTTCCCGACCGCGACACCGCTGCTCAAGAAAGGTCCGGTGGGTTTGATCTTTCAGAGCGGCGGTTCGCTAGGTAATTGGATCAAAGGCGCCACCGAGCGCGGGATTAGCTTCTCCTACGCGATTTCCAGCGGCAATGAAGTGAGTTTGGATCTGGTCGATTATCTTTCATTCTTAATCGATGATCCGGACACCAAAGTGATTACGTTGATGGTTGAAGGCATTCGCCGGCCAAACGAGTTCATGGCAGAGGCGGAGCGGGCGTTAAAAATCGGCAAGCCTATTCTTGCGGTCAAGCTCGGGCGCTCGGAAATGGGCAAACGCCAGGCGATTTCGCATACCGGATCCCTCGCCGGCGCCGACGAAGTATTCGACGCGGTGTGCAAACGCTTGGGCATTATCCGTTGTCCGACTTTGGAGGACATGACGGAGATGACATTGGCTTTTATGCTCGGCAGATTTCCTAAGGGCAGCCGGGCCGCGATTGTCGTTAACTCCGGCGGTATGAAAGGGCTGATTTGCGATCACTGCGACGACTTGAATACCAACTTGGCGCAGCTCAGCGACAAAACCAAAGAATCCGTGCGGCCGCTAATTCCACCCGAATTGGCTGTCGAAAATCCTTTAGAGTGCGGCGTGGCGGGTTTCGGTGATGAAGCGGGTTTCATCAATATCGTCAAACTTCACGCCGAAGATCCGGGCGTCGATCTCATGGCCATCCACGGCGAGCTGCCGCGCGGCCAAACTCGAAACGCCGGATTGTTCAAAAGCGTTCTCGAAGCCACCGAGAAGCCGGTGCTGGCGTTTGGCCGCTCGACGTACAGCTGCACCGACGAAAGCCGGGCGTTTCAGGAAGAAGCGGGAATGCCTTTTTTGCAGGCGATCAAGCCGACGCTGCGCGCGCTCGCTGGCTTGGGAATGTACGGTGAGCGCAGAATTGCCGGGGTACCGACGCTGCCCGCGGCAAACGGAAATCCGGCGGTTCTCAATGGTGAGATGTTAGATAAGCTCTTGCAGAGCAAGGGTATCGGCTTGCCCAGGCAAGCGCTCGCCGACTCCGCGGCCGACGCAGCCGCGCGCGCGAAAGAGCTCGGGTTCCCGGTGGCTCTAAAATTGATCGCGGCTGACGTTGTGCACAAGACCGAAGCCGGTGCGGTGGTGCTGGGATTAAAGAACGCTGAAGAAGTTCAGACAGAAGGACAGAAACTCTTGGCGAAGACTTCAGGCAAAGCGCAATTATTAGTCCAAGAAATGGTGCAGGGCACTGAAGTGCTCGTGGGCGCGCGCACCGATCCGCAATACGGGCCGTTTTTGATGGTCGGTCTCGGCGGCATCTTCGTTGAGGTATTGAAGGATGTTTCGATTCGCTTGCTGCCGGTGGACGAGCAGGAAGCGCGCGCGATGTTAAAAGAGCTTCGCGGCTATAAGATTCTCGAAGGTGTGCGCGGTCAAGCCCGGCGCGACGTTGATGCGCTGGTAAGGGCGATGGTCGGGCTATCGGAACTCTTCGCGGCGCACCGAAATTCATTGTCGGATATAGAAATCAATCCGATCATGGTGCGCGCCGAGGGTGGCGGTATCGCGGCGGTGGATGTGCGGTTGGTGCGGAAATAGAGAAAATAGCCGCTAAGAACCCTCGAGCACGCATGTAAGGGGTGGGGTCTTCCATCCGTGTTGCGGAACACGAATAATTGCGCCTTCTTATTTCAGCTTTTTCAAAAAACCTTCGTCGTCAATGGTTTTGATCAGGCTCGGATCGACCATCGACGCGGCGTCGTATTTCAACACCTCCGGACGGCTCCGACCCATTTCAGTCAGAATCGTTTTCATTCCTTCCAGAGTTGGATAGGGCAAATCGGGGACAGCGCCTCTAATATAGCTATAAGCGCTGTCGAGCGTGGTGCTATCGGTCTTGGCGTATTTCTTTAAGATCGTGAGAGTCTGCGCCTTGTTGTTTTTGAAAAAATGGATCGACTCGACGGTGGCGCGGCCGAAGCGCAGCATGGTGTCGCGTCGTTCTT
>DATLCH010000073.1:0-5636 GCA_035526465.1 Candidatus Limnocylindrales bacterium
CGGTACCGTCAAGCGCCGGTTGATCAACAGCTTGGCGTACGCGTCGTAGGCCGATTGCAAGGCGTCAGCATCGTTTAGCTTAAGCGCTTTGGCAACAGCGATTTTGGCTTTCTCGGGATTTTTTTCGACAAAGGCAATCGACTCGGCGAGGACAGCGGCCCACTTCTGCGCCCACAGTGGACGGTCGCGCAAGGTCTTGGCGTTGGTGTGTAGCGAACTGTAGACGGCCGGCAGGGCGAGATCGTTAAGGCGGTAAATCAGGTTGAAACCGTCGCGGCGGCCGCGCACGTCGAGGGGCGGCGTGACCAAGGCCGCTTCGGCGAGGCCGGCGCGCATGGCGTTAAACGGCTCCACCTGGCCGGTACCGCCGACGGTAAGGATCTTTACCTCGTTTTCGGTGATGGTGAATTTTTTGAGCAGCGCCCGCGCGAGCCGAAAGGTCAAATCCCCGGCACGCGTCACCGCGATACTTTTTCCTTTCAGATCTTCGACGCGCTTAATATCTTTGCGCGCCAACATAACCCAGGGAAGTCCAACGAGTGGAGCGGCAATGAGCTTGGCATCGCTTCCGGAGGCCATGCCCGGGATCGTCGCGTCGGCGGCGCAATAGAGAAATTGTATTTCGTCCGCCGCCAGAGCCGCCAAGGCAACGCCGCTGCCGCGGATCGACACGAACTCGACCTTCAGTCCGTACTTGTCGAACAGTCCATTATCGAGAGCGGCGTAAAGATGAATAAACCCGCCGGTGATCGCGCAAGCGGCAACCCGCACGGTCGCTGGCGCATCTCCCGGTTTCGCCAAATAGGGATTGGCATATGCGAGGTGCAGCCAGCAAAAATGAGTCAATAGCACTGCGCCAATCAGATACTTCATAAATCGATAATCGCTTCGAGACTTGCGAATACATCCGCTTGGCGGTCGAAGTCAAGTTGGATTTCTTTTCTTGTATTCGAGCCCGCGGCCCATGTACTATCGGCGACTCTATAGAATCGCCAACAGCGGAGGATTGCCCGATGCAACGGATTGTCACCGCGGTCTTAATATTCTTATGTAGTGAATTTGCGCTGAGTGGCGTTAGTCTTGGACAAAACTTCAAAGTCGGCATGACTTCAAAGACACTTTTCTATCTGCCGTTCTACGTTGGTCAGAAGCGTGGTTTTTACTCCCAGGAAAACGTCAAAGTTGAACTCGTTTTGATTGGCCGCACCGATGTTCAGCTGCAAGCGCTGCTCAGCGGCGAGATCGATTTCGGCACTCTCAACGCCGACAGCGTCATCGCCGTTGGCGAGAAGGGCGCGAGACTTAAAGTCATCGCCGGCGTCGACAACGCCGCGCCCTATTTTCTTATCGGCGCCAAGAACCTCAAGAAGGTCGAAGATTTGAAAGGCGCGCGGCTTGGCGTCACAAGTTTGCGCGGCGGCGCGACCTCGATTCTGCTCGAATATCTCAAGAGCAAAGGGCTGTTCTTTCCGCGGGATTTTATTTTGACGGTGATCGCCGGAGGTACCGTAAGTCGTTTGACCGCTCTCGAAAGCGGCTCGATTGCCGGGGCGGTATTGGGCTTTCCGTATTCGGACATCGCCGTTGACCAGGGGTTCACGCGTTTGGGTGATACCATGGAGGTGATCTCCACGTACCAATTCAACGGCCTGACAGTGAATCCCGGCTGGGCCGAGAAAAATCGTCCCGGCGTGGTGCGGTTTCTTAAGGCGCATATCCGCTCGCTGCGCTGGATCCACGAACATCCGGATCAAGCCGCTGATTTATTCACCGCCGAGATGGGCATAAAGCCGCCCTATGCTCGTCGCGGTGTCGAATATTTCACCAAGAACAAAGTGTTTCCCATCGATGGCTCCGTGACCGTGGAAGGATTGAAAGCCAATATCGACATTCAGTTCAAGGACGGCGTCCTCAAGGAGCCATTACCGACGCCGGATCGATACGCCGACCACAGTTATGTGCGTCAGGCGCAGAAAGAGTTGGGGTTGTAGGTCATTTTAACTTGAACGGCAACTCCAACTAATGACTTGATTGCCGTACAGCCTCGATTCGGCTCGAGTACAGTCTGTCATTTCGAGCTGCAGCGAGAAATCTCTCCAAAGCCGCACATCCGCGTAATTCGACTCGACTATTAGATTTGACGGCGCAAGGTGGTTTTGTTATCCGAAAGGTGCGCTTATAGTCACTGGCCAATCAGGAGCTACTCATCATTATGTCCAGACGAAGTCTCTCAGCGTCTCTTATCTTTCTAGCAGCATTTGGACTTTTCTCGGTTGAACTGCCGGCGCAAAACCGCGCAAAGGTTGTCATCGGCCATGCTTCCATGAGCTCGGTGGTTCTGACTCTATGGGCGGCGCAAGACAAAGGCTTTTTTGCCAAGAACGGTATCGACGCGCAGATGGTTTTTATCCCAGGTTCACCGACCTTGATCGCCTCGCTCAATACCGGCGATGTTCATTTTGGCTTCACCGGCGGCACGGCGACCCTGGGAGCGGCGGTCGCTGGGCTCGATGTCCGAGTGATCGCGGCCTTCGCCGACCGCGTACAGAGTGAACTTGTGGCCCGGCCGGAGATTAAAACCGCCGCCGATCTCAAGGGTAAGCGCATCGGCGTCACGAGCATCGGCGGCACCGGCTGGATGTCCGCGCTTTTGATCCTTGAGCAGATCGGCATCAATGTGGAGCGCGACAAGATGCAGCTCACCGCCTTTGGCGATCAGCGGGTTATCAGCAACGCCCTCGAAAGCGGTACCATTCAGGGCGCGGCTTTGGCGGGTGTTTTTAGTAAAGCATTGGCCAGGAAAGGCTACTGGATTCCCGGTGAACCGGACAAGATTCCGCTCACGGGAACGGGATTGGTCGTCAAGGCCGATTATCTTCATAATCACCCGGCCATCGCGAGAAGTGTCCTGCGCAGTTTAGTCGAAGGCCACGCCTATGTGTTGAATCCGGCCAATAAGAGCAGCTCGATGGAGATTCTTTCCAAACGGCTCGGCATAAAAGATCAAAGCGCCGCCGCCGACGGCTATGAAGATTACGTTGGCGGTGTCGTGCGCAAGCCCTTCGTCGGTCTCGACGGGTTGAAAAACATTCAACGTTTCATGAAGCTGCGCAATCCCAAGATCGCCGAACTCAATCTCGAAAAATTGATCGACGAGAGTATTATGCGCGAGTTTGAGAAAAGTGGTTTTCTCGAACAGCAATTCGGCGCAAAGTCCGGAATCAAATAATCGACGACAATCAAACGAGGAGGAAGCCATGGCAATCGACGGCATGAAAGTAATCGATCTCGACAGTCATTTAGTCGGCGATCTGGAGAGCTGGGATCAAACCATCGAAGCGAAATACAAAGAATTCCTGCCGCGCAAGCTGCCGACTAAGGACAACGAGCGGCGCAAGACGCTGGTCGGCAACCAAATCATGATCGGCTCCGAGCTCGGCCGGCAAAAAGCGGAAAAAAAAGAATGGGTAACGCCTGCGGATCTTACACCACAGGGACGCGTCCGCAACATGGACTTGGATGGTATCGACGTCGCCGTATTGTCGCCCAACTCGCCGGCGCTCGACATCCTCTGGTTCGTCGACGACCCGGAACTCGGCGCTGCCTACGCGCGCGCGCAAAACAATTACATGAACTGGTATGCCTCGCAGCAAAAGGGCCGGCTCATGTGGGCCGGCGTGATTCCGTTGCAAGACACTAAGGAAGCGATTAAAGAACTGCATCGCTCGCGCGAGCTCGGCAGCAAAGCGCTCAACGTCAAAGCTACGCCGATACCGGGGAAGGAGTGGTCGGACCCGCACTTCGATCCGATCTTCGACGAGCTGGAAAAGACCAACACGCCAATCATTTTTCATGACACCAAGACCGGTTCCATGGGTCATGAACGGTTTGCCGATAATTTCTTTTTTTCACACATGGTCGGCCGCACCATCGAAAGCATGGTGTGTCTGATGGTTTATCTGTGCGGCGGCATCATGGAAAAACACCCGGATTTGAAAATCATCTGCCTCGAGACCGGTGCATCGCAAATGCCCTGGTGGCTGTCGCGCATGGATGAGCACTTCGAAAAGCTGCCCCATCTCGTGCCCTGGCAGAAGCGCAAACCGACTGACATTTTCAATGAGAGCGTCTTTGTCGGTTGCGAGCCTTTCGAAGACGGCTTGTTCGAGTGGGCCGTGGAATATTTGGGCGGTGACCGCCTGGTCCTTGCCACCGATTCGCCGCATTGGGACTCGTCGGTGCCAGGTCAAGTGACTGGCCCAGTGGCAAAGAGCACTAAGATTTCGCCCGAGAATAAACGTAAAGTGCTCGGCGAGAACGCCATCAATCTCTTGGGGTTGGGTTTGTAAAACCGGCAGGCGGCGCACTTGACTGTCGTCCTACGATGGCGAGCCGATTAGATTTCTCGCTAAGCTCGAAATGACAAATCACGTCTATCCGTCATCCCGAACGAAGCGAGGGATCTCTTCGCAATGAACCGCACGGTTAGTCGGTACGGGCTTGCTGGTTTTTACTCGGTTGAAATTTTGTGCGCGACTTTGGAGGCGGTATGTCCGGATCGCTATTCTTGCTGCTGCCGTTGCTCATCTTGCTCGGCTCCTATGAACGCGCCAGTGGCGCGGCTGCTGGCAAAAAGTTAATTATCGCATATGCGGCAATGAACGCACGGGTCTGCCCACTGTGGGCGCCGCGCGAACGCGGTTTCTTCGCTAAGTATGGTTTTGACGCCGAACCACTGTTCGTGCGCGGCGCGCCGACCTTAGTATCGGCTATGGCCTCCAATGAAATCGAAGTTGGCTATACCGGCGGAACGGCCGTCATTGGTGCGGTCGCGTCGGGTTCCGACTTGAAGGTATTGTCGGCCCTGACCAATCGGGTGACCTATGAACTGGTGGCTCGCCCCAATATCAAAACGCCCGAAGATTTGCGTGGCAAAAAATTCGGCGTGCAGGCAATCGGGGGCACGGTGTGGATGGGCGCTATTCTGGCTCTAGAACATTTAGGTCTCGATCCCGACCGCGATAAGATCGCGATCATCGCCGCTGGAGATCAGAGCGTACTCGCGCAAGCGGTGGCCCAGGGCACCATCGACGCGACGGTTCTGGACGGCGTTCAGGCACGGCCACTCGCGAACAAGGGGCTAAACATTCTCGCCGATCTCGGCAAGACCAATTTGCCGATCCTCAGTTCCTCGATTGTCGTTAGAGAGCCTTATATTCAGAAAAACCCGCAGCTGGTGGAAAATGTTTTGCGCGCTGTCATCGAAGGCGCGGCATTTTGCCTGTCGGCCGCGCAGAAACCGAGTACGCTGAAGATCCTGCAAAAGTACCTGCGCATCTCCGAAAAAGATGCCGAGGAAGGCTATCGAGACATGGTCATGGGACTTGACCGCAAGCCGTACGCCAACCCAGCTGGGGCGACTAACGTTATCCGCCTAATGAAGCGCAGTAATCCGAAAGTTGAGAGCGTGAAACCCGAGAACTTGATCGACGACCGGATCATGAAGAAGCTCGACCAGAGCGGCTTCATCGACGAGATCATGGCGAAGTATGGGGTTAAGTAACGGCCGCACCGAACCGTTCGTCTCCCCGGGATCGATCTAGTTGCAGTGGCAGAGAGTTCGTCTTGTCATTTCG
>DATLCH010000078.1:0-5648 GCA_035526465.1 Candidatus Limnocylindrales bacterium
TTACACCCAACCGCCATGGTCAGAACACAAAAGCATAAAGTTGGGAGAAAACAGCGCATCATATGCCTAACCATTGAGTATACTGACCAGTATATTACGGGATCCGAAAATCACAGGTTTCCGACCTTTATCTTTTCAATCAACAACTTGTCAATTAGTTTCCGTCCGCGGTTTGTCCAATATTCCTGGTCAGTATAATACCAATATACCTGACAGACTGGGCTCGCTCACAATCCGTCTGCCGGACTTCGGACTCCTTTTCCACCCCGATTCAATACATGTGTATAGATCATCGTGGTGCTCACATCGTTGTGGCCCAAGAGTTCCTGAACCGTACGAATGTCATATCCATTTTCGAGTAAGTGCGTCGCAAACGAATGACGCAACGTGTGCGGGCCGGCTGGCTTGAAAACGCCGGCTTTGAGCCGCGCCTCTTTGAAAGCTCTCTGCAATACCGACTCGTGAAGATGATGCCAGCGTTTTTCTCCGCTGACTCTGTCGACATAGTGACTGGTTGCCGGAAATACCCACTGCCAGCCCCACTCTTTACCGGCGTTCGGATACTTGCGATCGAGAGCGTTCGGGCGAAATTCCCTTCGCAACGAGTGGATAGGCTTCCGCCGAGACGGCATCAAACCGTTCAAGTAGTTCAAATTGTTCAAGTCGTTCAAACCGTTGAAGAGAGTAACCGTTCCAGCTGTTCCAATCGTTCCAACTGGTTAAGACATTTCGGTTCGGCGCGGTGCGCTCGAACAGCTGCACTTTGGCCCACGCATGCCAATGAAGTTCAAGCCGTTAAAATCGTTCAAATAGTTTCGGATCGGAGTTAAGAGACGGCTTCTTTGGATCGACTGGCCGTCGCATACTTCGATCCCTTCATCCCGCTGCGCTTTAGATAGTCCATCAGATTGCTGATCATGATCGACAGGCGCTTGAAGGACATTGCCAGTTCTTCGCCGTCTTTTTGCGCGAGGTAAGATTGATCCATCGCCACGTAGAGCTGTGAGCGCACTTCCGCGCACGATGCTTTCGCGACATAGAGAAATTGAATAAATTCTTGGTTTCCACCGCGTTCGAATCCTTCGGCGATATTCGACATGATTGATACGGCCGCGCGACGAATTTGATCCCGCAGTCCAAAGTCTTTTGAGAATCTCGAATCGCTCGTCAGTTGGTAGATGGCTCGGGTTAAGACCCGAGCGTCCTTCCATATCTCCAAGTCTTCAAAATATTTCACCTGCATATGCTTTCCTCCTAAACGGCTTGAACGTTTTGAACGGAGCGCAGCGGTTGAACGATTTGAACCTCCAAACGATTAGAATTTTCTCAGCAGCCCGACAATTTTTCCGGCAATGCGGAATTCGCCTTCGGCGACGACGATGGGCGCGTATTTGTCATTTTCCGCTTTGAGCGTGACCACGCCGTCTTTTTTGTAAAACCTTTTGAGCGTCGCTTCGCCGTCGATTAGCGCGCAGACGATCTCGCCGTTCTCCGCGGTGGTCTGCTGCTTGACGATCACCCGGTCGCCGTCAAGAATGCCGGCGCCGATCATGCTGTCGCCTTGGACTAACAGGGCAAACTGTTTGCCGCTGCCTAAATCGCTGGGAATAGATAAAACCCCTTCCGTATTTTCCTCGCTCAGAAACGGTTTGCCGGCAGGGACGCGGCCGAGAATCGGCACTTCCCGGCTCACATTGAGAACTGACTTGCCGAGAACATTGACGACTTCGATGGCGCGCTTGCCGACCCGGCGGATATAACCCTTCTTTTCCAGCGCCTTCAGATGATCGGAAACGCCGTTGGTGGAGGCGATCTTGAACTGGCGGCCGATCTCAGGGATCGACGGCGCAAAGCCCTTTTCGCGAATGCTCTTCAAAAGAAAATCGTAAATAGCTTTTTGCCGGTCCGTCAGTGGCGTAAGCATAAAGCTTGTATACTGAAAATAGTTTCAGTAGTCAATGGCGGAACAAATCCATATAGGTTCAAGTCGTTCAAAACGTTCAAATGGTTCAAGTCGTTAAACTCGACCCGGCTCAAACCGTCTCTAAAACGATTTGAACGGCTTGAAGGTTTTGAACTATTTGAACGGTCTAACGCGCGCGGCGCGTTAAACTTTTTTGTGTTGATGCGACAGATAGTCGACGAGCATGTACTCGCCGAGGCGGTCGGGGCGGCTGTAGAAGGCGCGGCCTTTGTTGATGCGTGTAAGATCGTCGACGAAGCCGCGCAGCACCGGGCTGTCGTCGAGCATGAAAGTGTTGATAGTGATGCCTTTGCGGGTGATGCGTTCGGCTTCTTTTAAAGTTTCTTCGGCGGCGCGCTGGCTGATACCGCCGAAACTGAGCGGCCATTCACAATAAAGCCGTCCCTGCCGGCAATAAGCCGTGGGCTGGCCGTCGGTGATAACGATGATCTGTTGGTTGGCGCTCGGTTTGCGATCGAGCATCGTCGACGCCAAATGCAAGCCATCCTGCAAGTTGGTAAACGGATCGCCCATGTTCCAGGTTGCCTGCGGCAAATCTTTGGCTTTGAGCTCGACCGCGCGGGTAAAGAAACCGACGATGCCGAAATAGTCGCGCGGGTATAACGCCCGCACCAGACTCTCCATCGCCAGAGCGACTTTTTTCGCCGCGGCGAAGCGCCCTTCCCAGCTCATCGACCAACTCATGTCGAGCAAGAGCACGGTGGCGGCGCGGGTATTGAGCTCGGTTTCGTAAACCGAAAAATCCGTGGGAGCGATTCGCACCGGCACACCGCCGCCGCGCACCAATGCATTTTTCAAGGTCTGGATCATGTTGATATGCAGTGGATCGCCCTGCACATAGGACTTGTTGGTCTCCAGAAGGATTTCCTGGCTGCCGCGTTTGCTCGTCGAGTGGCGGCCCATGCCGTCCCGGCGCAGCTGTCGATAAATATCGCGCAACGCGAGTTGGCCGATGCGACGCACGCCTTTGGGCGTCAATTCGAATCGATCGCCGCTCTCCAGCACATAGCCGCCCTCTTCGAGGAGCGACTGCATGCGCATGATGCCTTCGAAATCTTGCTTGGGATCGCCGCCTAAAAGCTTTTCCAAGAGCTCCTTGTCCACATCCTTCAACTGCATGCTCGACAGCTGAGACTCGAGCTTACGCAGGTCTTCCATGCGCTCCATCATCTCCTGCGACTGCTGGAAGTCCATCGGCGTCTGGCCGCGGAACAAGCTGCCTTCGCGACGCAGCCAATTTTCGAGCTTACGGATCTGTTCGAGCTGCATGACCAGCTGCTCGAAATCTTTTTCGGCATTGGAGTTTTCAAAACGGTACGACGTGAGCTTATCGATGGCATCGCTGGTCTTGCCCGGCAGATCGTTCAAGAACTGTTTATTCTCCTGGACATCCTGGCCTGATTGGTCCATCTGTTCGAGGGTTTGCTGTTCCTGATCGACCACCGAATCGAGTTTCTCCTGCACCTCGTCCATCGCCGATTGCAGTTTGTACTCGTCGTAGAGCTTGCGCATCTCACGCGCCACCTGCGATAGTAGATCTTCGATGCCCTTGGTTTGCTTCTCACCCTGCTTAAGGCCCTTCTGCATCAACCGGCGCATGGCCTGCTGCAAATCGCCCGTGTCGTTCATGTTCTCATTCAATTGATCGAACACCGACTCGGAATCGAGGGATTCTCCGCCGCTGGAACTCCAGCGGCTATAGCGAATATGCACCATGGGTGTCTTCAGTCGGCCGCGACCCTTCTGCGGCTACTTGCCGTAGGTCACGCGGCCGCCTTCCATTTCCTTATTGAGTTTTTGATGCAGATGCAGTCCTTCAAGGACGAACTCCGTCGCCGAAGCCATCAGCGCCGGCGACTCTTGGATGCCCAAGGTTTTGATCGCTTCTTTAAGTCCGGGTATCTCTTTAATACCTTCGAGATAATCGTCCGCCGCCATCTGGTCGGAGACTTCGACACCCCAACCGTAGTTAAAATATTCGATCACTTTCTGCAAAGAGTTGAGGCTGAAATGCTGATCGAAGACTTTAACGATGGAGCGATTGATCAATTTCTCGACCAACTCGTCTTCCTTCTTCTCTTCGCCGACATACTCCATTTCGATCTTGCCCGCCGTCGAGGCCATCAGTGCGTGCAGGTCGCTCACGCGCGGCACGATGTCGTTTTCCTTGCAGCGGAGCGAGCGCTTCTCGGCATTGCTGATCAGGCTCTCAAAGTTGTTGATCGTGACGCGCACGCTGACGCCCGAGGATTGATTGATCTCGTTGGACTTGCGCGCCTCGAATGTCAGGTTGCCGAGGATTTCCTTCATGAACCCCGGCACTTCCACCTTGCGGCTTCGGCTATCCGTCCACAGCGCCTCTTGTTCCATGATGTGGATTTCATCTTCGACATTTTTCGGATAGTGAGTGCGAATCTGCACGTCGAAACGGTCTTTGAGCGGTGTAATGATGCGGCCGCGGCTCGTGTAGTCTTCCGGATTGGCGCTCGCGACGATCACGACGTCGAGAGGCAAACGGATTTTGTAGCCTTTGATTTGGACGTCTTTTTCTTCCATCAAGTTGAATAATCCGACTTGAACTTTCTCGGTTAAATCCGGCAGCTCATTGATCGCGAAAATGCCCCGGTTGGTGCGCGGCACTAGACCATAATGGATGGTTTCTTCGTCGGCCAGGTAGCGGCCTTCGGCGACTTTGATCGGATCGATCTCGCCGACCAGATCGGCGATTGACACATCGGGCGTGGCGAGTTTCTCGCCGTAACGTTGGTCATGGCCGACCCAGCGGATCGGCAAGGCATCGCCCAACTCGGCCGCCTTTTTGCGGCACCCGCTGCAAATGGGCGCCATTGGACTGTCGTTGATCTCACAGCCGGCGACAATGGGAATCCGCTCGTCGAGCAAGCTCAGCAAACCGCGGATGATGCGCGACTTACCTTGTCCGCGTTCGCCCAAAAAAACCATGTGGTGGCCGGAGAGAATCGCGTTTTCGATTTCCGGTATAACCGTTTCGTCATATCCGACGATTCCCGGTAGAATGCGTTCACCGCTTTCCAGATGGCGCACCAGATTTTTGCGCATCTCATCTCGCACGGACAGCACCGCAACCCCGCTTTTTTTCAGTTCCCCTAATGTTTTTGCCTCACTCACTTGACTTGGCCTCCCCTCGGAAGAGTTGTTGTTGACGTTCGGTTTTCGCTTGGCAATACCAAGCTACCACGTTGCCCTGTCACACTTAAACTATCAGTTTTTGAAAATGCCCAACGAGCCGGTCGTAGCTGGTGGCCAGGTGCTGCGGCATCACCCGAGTCTCACTCACCACCGGCATGAAGTTGGTATCACCGTCCCAGCGCGGCACAATATGCCAATGCAGGTGGTCGTCGATTCCTGCGCCCGCGCATTTGCCGAGATTCATTCCGACGTTGACGCCGCCGGGATTATAGACTTCTTTGATGATTTCGACGGCGCGGCGCAACACCTCGCTCAAATCGGCGTATTCTTCCGGAGTTAGATTGGCCAGACTACTCTCATGATGCTTGGGGGCGACCAGCAGGTGGCCATTATTGTAGGGATACTTGTTCATCATCACGACCGTGTGCCGGCTGTGTGTCAGGACCAAGCCCGCTTTCAAGTCACTCTGCTGATACTTGGTGCAAAAGATGCAGCC
>DATLCH010000105.1:0-2126 GCA_035526465.1 Candidatus Limnocylindrales bacterium
GATCAAGTCTCTATCCGCCTGAAAACGCGTCGCCATCGCCCAGTCGACCTGCATCGGATCGAACGCATCGATGTCATCGTCGACGACGATCACTTGTTTCAAACCGATGCCCATCGATAGCAACGCTAGAATGACGTTACGTCCTTCGTTCTCCGCGCGCTTTTTGATCGAAACCACGACGTGATGTCGGAAAGTACCGCCGGGTGTCATATTGACCGCTTTGACTTCAGGCACGATCTTTTTAACTTCCCGATAAACCACCGCGGCGTTGCCGTACTCGATCAGCGTGTGATTTTCCGTCACCGGCATGCCGGTGAGCGCGGTCTGCCAAATCGGGTTCTTGCGCATGGTAATCGCCGTGACCTTTAACACCGGCGACTGCTTGGCGTCGCTGTAACACCCGGGGTACTCCCCGTACGGTCCGTCCGGCACTCGCTCGCCGGGAATCGTAATGCCTTCGATGATTACCTCAGCCATCGCCGGAACCTCGACGTCGATCGTTTCGCATTTCACCAGCTTTACCGCGGCGCCGCGCAGGCCGCCGGCGACATGAAATTCGTCGATTCCGTACGGCACCCGTGCTTGCGACGCGACGACGATCGACGGTTCGACGCCGACCGCGGTGGCAACCGGCAAACCTTTGCCGTTTTCCTCAGCCTTTAAAATCATCCGACCGAGATGATGATCCGCCGGCGCCCACAACGATAACGTGTCCTTGCCCAGAACTAACATGCGGTGGATGGAAAGATTGCGAATGCCGGTGTCCGGATCTTTACCGATCTGCATGCCG
This sequence comes from Candidatus Limnocylindrales bacterium, assembly GCA_035526465.1. GTDB lineage: Bacteria > Desulfobacterota > Binatia > UBA9968 > UBA9968 > DP-20. Next base: position 791 of record DATLCH010000105.1, read on the forward strand.
ATTGTGACGTAGGGTCCGCAATCTTTGCTGGCATGGGTGACGATCGGCAGCTTGCTGAGATCGACTTGGTCGCCGATCCATTTGATTTCCTTGCACGGGCCGGTAGTGACAATTTCCGGCGGGATGCGTTTATCTTCAAGGGTCATGTAGCGATCGAGCATCTCGTCCTGCGGCACGCCAAGACCGAGCGAAACTAACTTTCGCGTCGCAAACAAACCACCGAGCACCCGCCAATCTGGATAGTTCTTGACGTTCTCAAAAAGGAGCGCCGGGCCTTCGATGTCGGAGGTCTTGCGCATGCCGGCGGCGATCTCGTGCTTGACGCTGACCTCGTCTTTGATCAACTTCAGCTGCCCTAAGTCTTCCAGATGCGCGAGAAAACCTCTGAGATCTTCAAACATGAAATAACCCCCACGAGATAATTCGAATGATGCAATATTGGGTTGGCAATCCGTAACCCATTTCTCCATCACTCCATTACTGCAACCTCGTTTTCAATCGGAGCAGCGGCAACACATCTTCGACAAATCGCTTCAACTGTCCCGCTTGGTCCTTGGAGGTGAAGCGCAGTACCGGCGTCGTGATGCCCATGTCGATCCATTCTTGAATTAGCTGCGCGCAATCCTTCGCCGGACCGTGGGCCAGCCAGACTTTAATCAAGCTCTCGGGCGGATAGGCCGGGCCGTAGTAATGATTGAAGTAGTCTTTCGACTGCCGGTAGGCGAGCCTTTTATCGTCGTTGATGTTGATCATTCCATGAATGGCGATTTCAAAGTTGGACAAATCTTTACCGATTTGTTGTGCAGTGTGCTCAATAATTGCCAGGCGCTTGCCCAATTCTTCGGCAGTGACGCCCATCGTAATGTAGCCGTCGGCGAGCAATCCGACTCGGCGCATCGCCTGGTCGACAATTCTGTCACCGACCTGCTCCCGGTCGGGACTCACCGCGATCCAGATCGGCGGCGGCTTTTGCACCGGCTTGGGCACGATATTGTAGTTTTCGAGATTGTAATACTTGCCGCGAAACGATGTGCTCTCATCGCTCCAAATCTGCCGCAACAACTCGATTCCCTCGCGCATACGGCCGACGCGTTCTTCTCTTCTAATTCCAAACGCGCGCAGTTCGCCTTCATGACCGCCGCCGATGCAGACACCGAGCAGCGACCTGCCTTGCGAGAGCTGGTCCAACGACGCCCACTGAATCGCCAACAAAACCGGATGGCGCACAGGAAACGACGCCATGCACATAGTGCCAAGCCGAACCGTTTTTGTATGCGTCGCCACCGCCGCGAGCATGGTAATCGCTTCGAGCCGTGGTTTATGAATCAAACTATCG
>DATLCH010000146.1:0-8332 GCA_035526465.1 Candidatus Limnocylindrales bacterium
CGTAAAATCCGGCTGCAAATACATCCAGATCGACGCTCCCGGCTACACGGCCTACGTCGACAAACTCTCGTTGGATCGCATGCGCGCTCGCGGCGAGGATCCTGACAAAAATTTCCAACGTTCGGTCGACGCCGATAATGCTCTCATCGAAGGTTTCCCCGGGGTAACCTTCGGTATACATATCTGCCGCGGTAACGCCCGCACCATTGATCCGACTACCGGTAAGCTCGTACCCCAATGGCACCGCGAAGGTTCCTACGACGCCATCGCCGAAAAACTTTTCAACACGCTCCGTCATCATAGGCTGCTGTTGGAATACGACAGCGACCGCGCCGGCGGCTTCGAACCCCTGCGCTTAGTTCCGAAAGACAAGATCGTCGTGCTCGGCTTAGTCTCGACGAAAAACTCCGACATGGAAACCATCGACGACTTGAAACGTCGTATCGATCAAGCGAGCAAATACCTGCCGCTAGAACAACTCGCTCTGAGCCCCCAGTGTGGTTTCGGCGGCATCGACTCGAAAGTACTCAGCGAGGCGGAAATGTGGATGAAACTGGATACGATTGTGGAGACGGCAAGGCAAGTGTGGACGTAATCGCACTCACGAATGTGAACGATACTAACTATCCGGTCTCACACTACTCAACCACTCCTCATGTACATCGACCCAAATCGTATCAGTATCGTGGCCGCTTGACAGTTCGCTCAATTCAAATCTGACCGTGTAGAGCGGCTTGTGGATGCCTCGGTGATCGCGAATGTTTTCCAAGACGCCGTGGACCAGCCCAATGACGCCGCGTTTCCCGCGGATGTAGCGCGGGGTACGAGGATTACCGCTAGGATTTTCGCTAGCGACCATAACGGCATCGCCAATTTTGTATTTGCTAATCCCGTCGCTCACGACATTTCTCAATCCGGTCGTACCCGGGGAATTTCCGCTGCGACGTGAGCGGCTTCTCGCTCGCGCAATTGCGACGGGTCCAAGGCATAGCCGGCGCCGATCAAACTATCGACGGTGACCAGTTTGGCCAATTCCGTTTCCGACATGCCGTACGTGCCCGCAGGGCGTTGCGGCAGGACAAAGTAGCGAACGTCGGAGGTGCTGTCCCAAACTCGTAATTCTTTATCGCTGGGGAGTTCCAGTTGGAACATATCCTTGACGCAGGCGCGCGGGTTTTTCACGATATTCGTGCGATAACTCTCATGCTTGTACCACCAGGGGGTATCGCCAAGGATATCGTACGGGTAGCAAGAACATAATGTGCAAACGATCACATTGTGGGTGTGTTCGGTGTTTTCAACGACGACCAATTTGCCGACCTTGCCTTGGTGCACGCCCATTTCTCTGAGCGCCTCCCGGCCGGTGGCGAGCAACGCCTGTTTAAACTCGGGATCGGTCCACGCTTTGGCGACGATCACACCGCCCGCCCAGGGCCGCTCTTCGTGTAGTTGCTTCCAGCGCTGCGCGAGGTCTTCGCGCGTCGCCCAACCGCGCCGGAGCAGAGCTTGGACAAATACTTCAAGCAGCTCCGTATAATCGGCCAAGTCTTGCTGCAGGTTGACCATGCGCTCTTCGAGCGTGCCATGATGCTCTTTCTTTTTGATCTTGAAAAAATCGTCGTAGTCGCCGCGCTCCTTGCGATTGTCCTCGGTGACCATGTCCATGCCTTCAACCGTACGTGCGGACACTAACGCGATGCCCTTGACATATTCATCGAGCCACTCTTCGAGGTGACGCACGCGGGCTTCGATATTCTTTCCTTGCAGCTTGGCGATTCTGAAGAAATGATCTGTCTTCTTGAGTGTCGAACGCACTTTGAGGAGATCGTAAAAGGTCACTACGTTGCGCCGAAGCAAATAAAAAATTCGCGGCTCGAAGCGTTTGGCACGGTAATATTCCAAGTCCTCCTCGACCGCCTTAACATGCGCCATGTAATCGTGCATGTGGCCTTCGAAGGGCTTATGCCCATGTTTCCCTGACATCTGGGGTCCTCCGCGTAACTTCGCTTCAGTGTGTGTCGAAGATTTCCTGGAACTTTTTCAACTTTGCTTTGATCGCATCGATCTCCGCTTCGCTCGGCTTACCCGGATCCACGGCTGGCGGTAAGCAACCCAATTTGAGTAAACACGCCATTATTAACACCCGTGCTTTGGTCGCGGTCAGATTGCTGCCGGCAACCGCCAGCGGGTCACGCTTGGCATCGACAAAACCGCCGGCATTGCCACGGCCAACTTTGACCACAGGCATACCGCTGAATGTAGCGCGCTTTAGCGCCGCATCGACTGAGTTGCTCATGGCGCCAAACGGCGCGGAACCTTCGGCGACAAAAGCGGCGTGCGGCGCTATTTGTAAATTATTTTCTATACGCGCGAGAATATCGACTTCACCACCGGCATCACCAGAAGTATCCTCCGGAAGGTAACGCGCATGCTTGACGATCGTCACCTTCGGAATCGCCGATGCCAGCAAATCACCAACCGCATCCTTGATCGACACTGCGATGGTCCGGATTGTTGAATCTTGAAGCCTTGAACCTTGAACCTCCATCGGCAACTGTCGCAGATTCACCAGCGAATGATGGGTATGCCGTTTGATCGGCTTGAACGAAAATTGCGGAGTACCGGGATGGCCCATTCTGCCGATGATCCCGCCGTGCCCGCCGGTTGCAATGTAGCCGCCTGGGCGAGCGTCGGCTTTTTGCACGTCGCGCGACGTAAAAATCTGCTCGTCGAGAATCGCTACCGCGCCGATGCAGTCTCGGCCATCTCGATCGGCCCAAATCTTCGATGTAATGTAATCCACCGAGTCGACGATATTACGATCGCCGTCGTTACCAATAGCACCATGGGGCCGTTGCGAGGAATTTCCGACGATCGGCACTGTCGTATCGATCAATAAATTGAGCCAATAAATCGTCTCTTCGACAAATGGGCTGCCTTCGAGCCAGATGCCGCCGCTGTACTTGGCGGTGCCGAGCGCTCGTTGGACCACATTGGTCACACGCGCCAAGGCAGCCATAGGCGGTTCCTTACGCAGATACCCTGGGCGGTAGGGAAAGAAATCCGTGCCGCGAATTTCTGGCGGAATATCCCCTGCGCCGACATCGGTCCGTTCACCTTCGCGCCGTCCTTGCGCGTAACCCCCTGAGGGCAAGGCGCGGTAAAAATCGAAGTCCGCTTTGGCCGTCAGCAGGCAACCGAGGCCTTCGTCGGAAATGCCTAAACGATCGATTTCTTCGAACAATCGTGATCCGTCCGGGAAAAATGGCACCCGAACCCGCTCCGCGGAAATATTTTTCTCCGTGCCGTCCGTTTCCCAAGGCTGGCCGTTATTTTGACGCGCCATGTACGGCAGTGGATAGAGACCATCTTCCGGTTTAAGGGTGATTTCGTAAACCGGGGTGTCAGTGGCGCTGGTGCGCTGCTTCTGAAAAACTCCGGTGCGATCCACATAGCCGTCCGGCGGTGCGTAAAGTTCGGCGTGGTCACGTTCCAGAGGGTGCGCACTGAATTGCTCGACATAAATCGTGACGGGCGCCGCCAAGCGCTGCGCACGCAACACGTCGAAACGCATCGGGGAGCCATCTTTGTTGGTGCGCAGCGGCAAGCCGTACTTTTCCCGCGCCTTGTTGCTGGTCACCAATGGTTCGCTATTTTGAATCGTCGCCGTCGGTCCGGAAAATACCGCGATGCGCGGTTTGGCGTCGCTGTACGGGTCAGTCATCGTCAACTTTCAAAACGAGAAATGAAATTCACTTAAGCTCGAACGGCAACTGCTTGGGTCCGTAACCCTGCCAATACTTGTTTGTCGCCGAATCGTAGCGTCCTTGAAGAAAACCGCCAGCCTTTTCGGCGCGTACGATGATCGCCACAGTCCGTTCGTCACCGCTCTCCTCGGCGTGTATCGCATAGGGCGGAACCAAGTCAATCTTGCCGGCGCTGACTTTTACACTCCCAGTATTGCGAACCTCGGCGTAGTCGGACTTAGAGCCATCGTCGAGTCGCTCGTATCGCTCGATCGATTCGGAGCCATCGAGCACTCCGTAAAGCGTCCAGTTGTGCGCATGATCGTGGATCGACGTGCGCGTGTGCGGCGCCTTGATCAGGCCATTGATAACGAACTTGTAATCGGGATCCTCATAAAAAAGTAAATTTTCGGCACGCTCGCCGCCCTGGGAGCAATCCGGCCAGTGTTTGGATTGTTCTTTCACTTCGGCATCGGAGAGAAGTTCCTGTAGGAGCGGTGTCATTTTCTCCCAACGTTTTACTGGATCGCTTTCCTGGGCGTGAAGCTCGCGCGCGGACGCGATAAATTTTTGCACAGCAGACATAAGAACCTCCTGCGGCATAACACCATTGTGACAAGTTAACGATTATTAATCCGCGGACACGCTGGTCGTCAAGCTTGCTTAAGGCTGCAAATTCCAGATCGCAACCGAATAACGCAAAAGGCTCCGACAGCGAATGACCGCCGGAGCCTTTTATCCACCGTCAGCGCGCCGATTTATGTGCCGTGGTCCCAAGACGTTAGATACCTTTGCTGGGCTTTGGTCAAGGCGTCGATGCGGATGCCCATCGAGCTGAGTTTCAGTTTAGCGACCCAGTTCTCGACTTCGACGGGGACTTCATAAACCTTCGGAGTGAGAGATTTCTGTTTCATGACGGCCCACTCCGAGGCCAATGCCTGGGTAGCAAAACTCATGTCCATAACCGAAGCGGGGTGACCCTCGGCAGCTGCCAAATTGACCAAACGGCCTTCGCCGATAAGATAAATCCGCCGGCCGCCCGGCAACACGTAAGCGTCGACAAAATTGCGAACGTTCTTCTCGACTCGCGTGGCCATTTTGGTTAGTGCCTTGATATCGATCTCGATATCGAAATGGCCGGAGTTACAGATCACCGCGCCGCTTTTCATGAGTTTTAGATGCTCTTCGGCAATGACATGCATATCGCCAGTCAAGGTGATGAAAAGATCACCGATGCGGGCCGCCTCTTTCATGGTCATCACTTCCAAACCATCCATCGCCGCTTCCAAAGCACGAACCGGGTCCACTTCGGTGACAATCACTTGAGCGCCCATGCCGCGCGCGCGCGAGGCTACGCCCTTACCGCACCACCCGTAGCCGGCGACAACCACGCGTTTGCCGGCAATGAGCATATCAGTAGCGCGAATCACGCCGTCTATGGTCGACTGCCCCGTACCATAACGGTTGTCAAATAGATGCTTGGTCGCCGCGTCGTTGACCGCTATGACGGGAATTTTGAGCGCCCCATCTCTTTCCAGCGCGCGCAAACGAATCACCCCGGTTGTGGTTTCTTCCATGCTCGCCACCAGGTTGGAGGTAAGATGTGTGTAGCCGGTGTGCAGCAACGACACCAGATCGGCACCATCATCCATCGTGATCACTGGCTTATGATCGAGCGCGGCACGTAGATGGCGATAGTAGGTCTTGTTATCTTCGCCTTTGATTGCGTAGGTGGCGATCCCATCGTGTTTTACCAGCGACGCCGCCACATCATCTTGCGTCGATAGCGGATTGGAGGCGCAGAGCAAGACGTTCGCACCGCCGGCCTTGAGGGCCTGAACTAGATTCGCAGTCTCCGCTGTGACATGTAAGCAAGCCGAGAAACGCATGCCTCGCAGTGGTTTCTCCTTGGCAAAGCGCTCTTTTACCCGCTGCAACACCGGCATGTCTTGTCCGGCCCAGAGAATCCGCTTACGGCCGGCATCGGCCAAGCGCATATCTTTGACGTCATACTGCTTTCCCGCCATTTTATCCGTTTCCTCTCATCGGTTGTCGTATATAAATCCTGCAGAATTAATTCGCCTTACTCTTGGTGCATCACAGGGTGCGCAAGGCACATCCTGCTCGACATCGCGGATAGGGCGTGAAAAATGATCCGCCGGCGCAAGGCAACGAAAATACTAAACCCGGCCGGCGGCTTTTTTGAGATCAGCTGCGCGATCAGTCTTTTCCCAGGTGAACATACCTTCTTCCGGAGCGCGGCCAAAATGGCCGTAGGCAGCCGTGGCGCGATAAATGGGCCGCTTCAAATCGAGAGTTTGAATAATGCCCTTCGGGCTAAGATCAAAGCTCTCTTGGACGATTTTAGCGATCCTATCTTCGGGAATTTTCGCAGTGCCGAAGGTATCGACCAGAACCGAAACCGGTTGCGCAACGCCAATGACGTAGGCGAGCTGCACTTCGCAACGTTGAGCGAGTTCCGCGGCAACGATGTTTTTGGCAACGTAACGCGCCATATAAGCCGCGCTGCGGTCGACCTTGGACGGATCCTTGCCGGAAAATGCGCCGCCCCCATGGCGGCCCATGCCGCCATAGGTATCGACGATGATTTTGCGACCGGTCAAACCGCAATCGCCTTGCGGCCCGCCGACTACGAATCGCCCCGTCGGGTTCACGTGAAAGACGGTCTCTTTGTCCAGATATTCGGCCGGTATTACCGCTTTGATAACACCGTCGATAATGGTTTCGCGTAGTTTCGCATAGTCGACGTCCGCGCTGTGCTGCGTCGAGATCACGACGTTTTTAACCTTCACCGGCTTGCCGTCGCGATACTCGACGGTGACCTGGGATTTACTGTCGGGACGGAGAAAATAAGCCTCGCCGCCTTTACGAACTTTGGCGAGATAGTGAACCAGGCTATGCGCCATCTGGATCGGAAAAGGCATCAATTCCGGTGTTTCGTCGCACGCATAACCGAACATCATGCCTTGATCGCCGGCGCCCTGCTCCTTGTGCAAACCCTGCCCCTCGGTGACGCCCTGCGAGATATCCGGCGACTGCTGTTCCACCGCGGTGAGAATAGCGCATGTATTGCCGTCAAATCCCATGGACGAATCCGTGTAACCGATGTCGCGCACGACCTCTCGTACAATGTCGACATAAGGAACCTTGACCTTGCTGGTGATTTCGCCGGCAACCACGACCATGCCGGTCTTAGCTAAACTTTCACACGCAACACGGCTGTCCGGGTCGCCGGCAAGGTGAGCGTCTAGAATCGCATCGGATACTTGATCGCAAAGTTTGTCGGGGTGCCCTTCTGAAACGGACTCTGAGGTAAATAAGAAGTTTTTGCCGGCCATCAAAAAGACCTCCAAACGTTTCCAAACAGATCAGAATTTAATCTGCGCATACTATCGGATCAGACGTGGCGGTTCAACCTTATTCACTCTCGTTGAAGCGCGCGTTGATGAGACTTTCGAGCGCTTTTACCGCCTTCTCCGCATCATCGCCAGTGGCTTCAATCTGAATCTTGCTTCCCTGCGGCACCCCCAACGACATCACACCTAAAATGCTACGGCCATCGGTGCTTTGGTCATCCGCCGAGAACGTAATCTGGGCAGAAAACCTGTTGACCGTCTGCACGAGCAGGGCGGCTGCGCGAGCGTGAACTCCTAGCTTGTTTTTGATCTCGAGCTTCTTAACGATTTTACTCATGTTATTTATCGATGTCCCGATGCTTAACATGGACACGTAAGCTGCCGCCAAATCGCTTGTGCAACTCTTCGACCAACGTTACGGATCGATGTCGCCCTCCGGTGCACCCGAGGCCGAGAGTCAAACTGCTCTTCCCCTCGCGCTCGTACAGCGGCAAGGTAAACTCCAAGAGCGCATAAAGCCGGTCGAGAAAGGCGCGGGTCTCTGAATTACCGAGCACGTATTCCTCGACTTCCCCATCGAGACCGGTCTTGCCGCGCAAAGTATTAACGAAATAGGGATTGGGCAGGAAACGCACATCGAAGAGAATATCCGTGTCGTGGGGGATCCCGAACTTGTAGCCGAAAGAGGTCAGAAACAGCGTCATGCGCCGCGCCGACGGAGCATCGCAAAATTGCTGTTCCATCTCGCGCTTGAGTTGATGCACGTTGAACTCGCTGGTATCGATAACTTTGTCGGCCAGAGCGCGAATCGACTCCAACGCTTTGCGTTCTTTTGAGATGCCTTCCAGAACAGACCCACCGGCAGCGGAGGGATGAGGCCGCCGCGTTTCACTGAAGCGGCGCAACAGCACATCGTCGGAGGCATCGAAAAATAGCACTTGAACATGATGCCCGCCGTCGCGCATCTCGCTCAGGACCTCGGGTAACGCCCGCAAAAACTGACTGCCGCGCAAATCGACACCCAGCGCAATGCGCATGATATCTTCCTGGTAGCCTTGGCAAAGCTCGATGAATTTCGGAATCAGCGGCGCCGGCATAACTGAGTTCGGACTTCCGATCAGTCTTTCCTGTTCGGTGCACAGGCCCAGTAGCGCGGTCACGTATTTGTTAACACGCCACGTGTCCTGAACATAGCCTGCGTTGTAGTTT
>DATLCH010000152.1:0-6857 GCA_035526465.1 Candidatus Limnocylindrales bacterium
TTGGAAAAACGCTCTTCCAACGCTTTGTTGAGCAGCTCTTGCTTAATCTTCGGCGCCACCGTCGTGAGCGGCAGAACGGTACCGGCTTCGCGCGCCTCGAGTTTGACGATGTGAATGCCCATACTCGTGCGGAAGGGTTCGCTTACTTGGCCGGGCCGCAGCTTTTCAAAAGCAATTTCTTCGAGACCCCCGATCAACGAACCTTTATTCACCCAGCCAATATCGCCGCCCTCGGCGCGCCCGGCGCCCTCGGAATACTCCCGGGCGACGGCGGCAAAGTCCTCCCCGGCGGCAATCTTGCTGTACAACTCCCTGGCCTTGGCAGATACGGCATTGACTTGATCAGGTGGCGCCTTCTCCGACAACGTCAATAGAATATGACGGAATCGCGCTCGTTCATTGGTCCGATAGTTTTTCGAGTTAAGCTTGTAATAGCGCTCGACATCTTCATCTGTGATGCTCACTTTGCGTTTGACTTGACGGTCGAGAATTTCGGCCTTTTCGAGCTCGGTTTTGACCGAGATTTTATAGCCCGCCAAAGTCATTCCATCGCGCGTCAGCGCCGTCTTGAAATCTTCGTCCGACAGCCGATTGTTCTTCTTGACTTGTTCAATATAGCGATCGACATCATCATCCGTGATCCGAATACCGGCCTCGCGCACTTCCGCTTCGATCAGCTTGTCCGTGACAAACTGTTCCAGGACATCCCGATCGCCGGCATTGATCTCTTGCAAATTTCCGGTTGGAAAACTTTTCGCGAGGCGAGCTTTTGCGAAGGTTCGCAGATTCGATAGGGTATAAGGTTCGCCGTCAATCACAGCGATCACCTGCTCAATCACATCTGCCGCAGTTCTGTTCGGCAGAACGGCGATCGCCAACAAGCATAAAGTGATTAATACTGCTCGAATGGACATGCTCCAAGCCTAACCCACGGAATATATAACAGCTAACATAGTCGTTTTATAATTCCAACCGGCGCTTGCCTAGGAATAAACGTCGGGGACTGTCAAATGTAGCTAGTGCGAAAGCCCAACAGCGAGTTTTCTCATCACTCCGGTACGCCAGCACTCATCACCCCACTCTTCCCACCGCCGGTTCGGCAACCTTCGGCGCGGGAATTTCCCGAATGGTCTGCAACAACTCCACCACCTCGGCGGCCAAGGGTTGCCAGTCGTGATTCTTTGGCGTGAAGGAGAGACGGCCGTCAGGTGCCAAGCGGAAACGATTTTTGTGTTTGTGAATGAGGTCGAGCAGCTTGTCCACCTTAACCCGGGAATCGGGGTGGAAGAGCAGAAAAATCTTGCCTTCCGAGAAGCTGATCTGCTGGACCAGAAACTCTTTTAAAACCCGCCGTAGATTCATCACTAGAAATAAGTTTTCGACGACGTCGGTGTAGGGGCCGAAGCGGTCTTCGATCTCAGCCTTGAGCTCGTCGAGTTCCGCGCTGTTCTTCAAACTGGCGAGGCGCTTATAAAAATACAGCCGCTGGTTGGCGTCGGGCATATAGTCGTCGGGAAAGTACGCCGAAATGCCCAGACGGATTTCCGGATCGATCTCGGGCAAAACTTCTTCGCCTTTGAGCTCCTGGATCGCCTCCTGCATCATCTCCGTATAAAGCTCGAATCCGACGGCGGTGATTTGGCCCGACTGTTGATCGCCGAGCAAATTACCGGCGCCGCGAATCTCGAGATCATGCAGCGCCAGTTTGAAACCGCCGCCGAGACCATCAATTTCCTGCAGCGCGCGCAAGCGCCGCTCGGCATCGGGCGTGATTGCGTGCTCACCGGGAATCAAAAGATAGGCAAATGCATGGCGGTGCGAACGCCCTACCCGGCCGCGCAGTTGATAGAGCTGGGCCAAGCCGAAGCGGTCGGCGCGGTTGATGATGATCGTGTTGGCATTAGGAAAGTCGAGACCCGATTCGATGATCGCCGAACAGACCAGCACTTGGGTCTTGTTCTCCAAAAAATCGAGCATGACCTTTTCCAGCTCTTTGGGCCGCATTTGGCCATGAGCCACCGCCATCCTGGCCTCGGGAATCAACTCCGATAACTTGAGCGCCAGGCGGTCGATGGTCTCGACCCTATTGTGCAGGAAAAACACCTGGCCGCCGCGCTCGATTTCGCGCAAGATGGCATCCCGGATCACCCGGTCGTCATAGCGCGTGACATAGGTTTGAATCGCCAGCCGGTCGACCGGTGGGGTTTCGATAATGCTCAAATCGCGAATGCCGACCAGCGACATATGCAGGGTGCGCGGAATCGGCGTCGCGGTCAGACTCAAGACATCGACCAGCGCGCGCATTTTTTTGAGCCGCTCTTTGTGCACCACGCCGAACCGGTGCTCCTCGTCAATAATCACCAAGCCCAAGTCTTTGAACTCAACGTCCTTCTGCAACAGCCGATGGGTACCGACGACGATATCGACCTGGCCTTTCGCCGTGTCGCTGAGGACCTGGGCGACTTCTTTACTGGTCAAAAATCTGCTGACCATTTCGATGCGCACCGGATGATTGCGGAAGCGATGGCGAAAAGTCTGCATGTGCTGCTGCGCCAAAATCGTCGTCGGCGCTAGGACCGCGACCTGCTTGCCGCCCTCGACGGCAAGAAATGCCGCGCGCATCGCCACCTCGGTTTTACCGTAGCCGACATCGCCGCATACTAAGCGGTCCATTGGCTTCTTGCTTTGCATGCTCGTCAGGGTGTCGTCGATGGCGCGCTGCTGATCGGGCGTCTCCTCGAATTCAAAGGCCGCTTCAAACTCTTTGTACATGTTGTCCGGCGGCGCGAACGCCGTGCCGCCGCGCGCTTCGCGCAAGGCATAGAGCTGGACTAGCTCTTCAGCCATGGCAAGCACAGTCTTTTTCGCCTTGGCTTTAACCTTTTCCCAGGCGGTACCGCCCAGCCGGTCAAGTGATGGCTGCGCGCCGTCGCCGCCGATGTATTTCTGCACCATATTGATGCGGTCCACCGGCAGATACAGGCGGTCGCCCGCTTCATATTCGAGATGGAGGAACTCGCCTTCGACAGCGGCAACCTTGAGGAACTTGAGGCCACGATAAACACCGATGCCGTGGTCCAGGTGGACGACATAATCGTCCTGCTTGAGCTCGCTTAAGCTCGACAAAAAATGACTCGGATAGCTCTTGGTCGCCGTGGTCGGTTGTCGCTTACGTGTGCCGAAGATCTCATCGAAAGTGATAAAGATCAGGTGCTCCTCGGGTAAGCGGAAGCCTTGGTTTAAATTACCGCGTACGATGCCGCGCGCGATATCCTGGCGTTCCAGCACAGCGGGAAGCCCATCCTCAATCAGCGCCGCATCGATTTGATAGCCGCCCAAGAGTTCGCGCAAGCGCATGGCGTCGCCTTTGGTCGGCGCGACGAAGATAACTTTTTCGGCGCTCCAAGATTTCAAACGTTCGACCAGCGGCGCCAGCGAAACATCCTTGCCATGGAGCGCCGGATCCTGGCGCAAATCGGTGGTTAAAAAAGACTCGACGTTGAGCGTCGTCTCCTGGGCTTTTTCCGCAGGCGTGAGCAGCATCAACGCTTCGCCATGGACCGTGGAAAACGGCATGAGCGCCTGGCGCCACTCATGTTCGTTCAAATAGAGTTGTTCAACCGGCGCGACCAGGCGATGTTCTTCGATGGCCAAGCGATTGCGCTCCCAAGCATGCTGGGCGAATCGTTCGCTTTCCGCCTCGATGCGATCGGCGCCATCTAACCAGACGAGAGTGTTGTCCGGCAGATACGAAGTCACAGGCACCAAGCCGGGACAAAAAAACGGCAACAAAAATTCTCCGCCGGCAACCGGTATGCCCTCACGGAGCGATTCGAGGAGCGCCTGGCGCTCACGTCGATTTACTTCCAATTCCAGGGCGCGCTGCTCCAAACGGCGAATAGACTCGTCCACGCCCGCGCGCTTGAGCGCGAACTCTTTCATCGGCAAAAGGATCAATTCTTCCTGGACCGTCTCGGTGCGCTGATTGGCGGGGTTGAATTCGCGGATCGATTCCAAGCGATCATTGTCGAATTCCAGGCGGATCGGCCGGCCGTAACCCGGCGGGTAGAGATCGACGATGCCGCCGCGCACGCTGAAATCGCCGCGCTCCTCGACCAGCGGAACGTTTTGGAAACCCCAATGGATCAAATGATCGAGCAACGACTCGCGTGGCAAGTCTTGGCCGGCAACGATATAGAGGTAAGATTTTTTCAGGGCCTCTTTGGGAATCACCCGCTGCATGAGCGCCGCCGGCGTGGCGATCAGAATCGGCGCCGGTTCTTCGACGAGCTTGTAGAGCCCTTCCAACCGGCCGGCGATATTTTCTGGGTGGGGGGAGAGATTTTCAAACGGGAGCACTTCCCAAGACGGAAACAGATGGAGTCGGCGGCGCAGCGGCGCCAAGCCGCGCTCCTCGCCGAGAAAGAACGCCAAATCATCGTAGAGGTTCTCCGCGTGATTGGCGCTAGGCGCGATCACCAGCACCGGCCGCTGAATCTCTGCGGCAGCGAGCGCGATCAGGTAGGCACGCGCGCCGCCCTGGATGCCTTGAATGCGCTTACTAGCGCTCCAGTTTCCACGCAGGAATTGAGCAAGTCTTTCGCTGAGCGGCGAAACGGTCATGAAAAAATACTGAAACGTTGGAGCCGAATCTTTGGAATGTTGGCGGCCGTTGGCGTGGCCCGGGCGGCCTCAGCCGCTTTGGCCCAGGCCTCGACCTCCGTGCTGAAATCCTTTACCCGTATTTGCAGATATACCGGCTGATAATTCTCCAAGCGTATAAGCGCCTGGTAAATCGCTCGCACCGAGCCCTTGACTTCACCGAAGTCGACAAACATACGAAATGCCGCGGCTAGTTGAATCAAGCCTTCGAGAAATGGCTTAGTACCCAACTCGCTGTCCTGGTAATAACCCTCGAGAACCTCGTGGCACTCAAAGAATTTTTGATCGTTAAATAGACTTATACCCTCGCGCAGCCGAGCATCCATATGTTTGAAATGAATAAAGTAGCAACTTCCGACCCACCCCTCAAGGTGAGCTGCGAGGACTTAGAACAGACGAAACAATTTGAGAGATTTGAACGCTTGATCAGTTCAATGGCGCGGCCACAGCCGCTGATCGTACTGCGCCACGGCCGGAACGGCGGCAAGCCAGATGCAGACATCGGAGAGCGCCAGCAGCAAAGTGGAAAGCGTGAAGGACATCGTATAGCTGCCGGTCCAATCGTGAAACACGCCGCCGAAGTAGGACCCCAACGCTCCGCCGACACCGACAGCCACGGTGGAATAGCCAAGAATCGAACCGAAGCCTTTGCCGGCGAAGATATCGGCCGTCAGCGACGAAAAAATGACCGCGCGCGAGCCGAAGCCGATGCCGAAAAATATTACGTAGACGTAGAGCAACCACGCCTGACTCGGATCGCGCAGGATCATCAAGGCGCCGACACCGACAATGGTCATTGCGATATTCAATGAATAAGCCGCCTGTTTGGTCAAGTGGTCGGCGATAAAGCCAAAAATAACCCGGCCAAAACTACTGGTAATCCCGGCGAGACCGAAAATCGACGCCGCCAGCAGTTTGCTGAATCCGACGTCGACCACATGCGCCACCTGGTGAGTAACTATCACTGTAGTACCGGATGCCGCGCCGATGCGGGCGATGAACAACAACCAAAACTGCAAGCTCTGCAAGGCGAGTTTCGCGGTCCACTGATTCTGCTCGCCTTTCTTTTGCCCGCCATGAGCTCCGCTATGGCCATGAGGTCCGGGTTGATAGGAAAGCAGCACGATCGGCAGCAACAAAACCAACACCATGGCCGCGTAAATCTCGAACGCGCGCTGCCATCCATAGGCGTAAATCAGCCATGCACTGAGCGGCGCCAACAACATGATGCCGACGCCGCTGCCAGCGTAAACCACACCGATAGCCGAAGCGCGGTTGGACGAAAACCACTCCGAAATTAAAAAAATATGCGGCACCATTCCGGTCAAGGTAAATCCGGTGGCAAGCACGAGGCCAAAGCAAATATAAAGTTCCCAGAGGACCGAGACTTGGCTGCTAAGAAATAGCCCAACTGCCAAGGTGAGGCAGCCGGCAATGGCGATTCTCCTGGTGCCGAAGCGGTCTAGTAAGTATCCAGCGGCAGGAGAAAGCAGTGCATCGACACCAAGGACAATCGAAAATATTCCCGCGGTGGCCCCCCGGCTCCAGCCGAAAGAATCGAGCAAGGCGACATTGAAAACACCGAATGAAGAATGCAGCCCGCGAGAGAATCCAAGTACGACGAATGCGAATGCGGCGATTAACCAAGGTGTCGGTGAGAAACGCATGACGATAATTGTCTCTCGTCATTAACAGATGGAAGAAAGGCCCACAAGCAAACAGCAATAATCACAGTAAAACTCGCACCACGGCGCGTGAGAGTCATTGTCTTTTCTCGCCTGGACACCTATCCTGTCGTCTATCCATGAAGATTTGCCGCTGGCTTTTCCTAGCATTTTGCCTCGCGTTTACTGCTTGCGCAGGTTCGAGCAGCAGCTTCTTGGCGGGGCGGCAAGCACTGCTACGCGGCGAACCGGACAATGCCGTCAATTATTTCAATGCTATCGCCCAAGCTGATCCAAGTTACATCGTCACGCTGGCACCGCCGCGCAAGAGTATCTGGACCTATGTCGGACGGGCGCATTACAACTCGGGCAGATACGCGCAGGCCAAAGATGCCTTCGATAAAGCATTAACTCATCTTAAGGACGATTATATCGCACAGCTATATCGCGGCTTGACTCTCCTTCGGGGTTACACCTCGCCGCCGCCGGCTAATGCGATGACGTTGCAAGAAATTTCCTACGCGCTGCGCG
>DATLCH010000168.1:0-10349 GCA_035526465.1 Candidatus Limnocylindrales bacterium
TCAGGCTATCCGTTGGCGTCCAAGGTTCGGGGACAAATCGCAACACGCGAAACTCCCATGGAAGCTTTCTACCGCATCGCTCTATGTAGCGATTGATACCCTCGCTATATGCATTCAGACGCCGGCTGTCGTCAGCCGTTAAGATTCGTAGCGATTCTAGCGCCGATTGGCGAATACCCAATAGTCGGATAAAAAAATCCAGATCGCTGGTCTTGTGGCCACGGAATTGGCCCGAGAGCTCTCGCCACGGCAGCGCGAAGTCACCGAATAATTCGGCCATGCGGCCGCCGAGAAAGCGCCGGCTTAGCTCCATTTGCCAGAGCCGCTCCTGCGCGTGCAGATAACCTTGGGCGAAAAATAAGTCTTGTTCATTTGCGGCGCTCACACGGGGCACCGCGTAACCATCGAAAGACACGTCGACTGTTTGTTGTAAACCCTTGAGCTGGATCTCGCCGTGATAGCGAGGCTGGGATGGCTTGTCGATATAACGAAGAACCGGAGAAAGCAGCGCCGAAAAGGCGGTCGCGAACAAACCGCTTTTCGGAGTCTGCATGGGTAATTGAACTGCGGGAATTCTCAGAGCTACTATAAAGCCTTGACCGATGGACGGGCTTTCATCCGTTCGATGTATTTCGCCAGGCGTGGTAAAGCCGGATCGGGCAGGACTCCGAAGCCTTCCAATCGGCTGAACCGCGGTATCAAGTTGGCATCCACCAGAGAAAAATCGCCGAGCAAATACTGCTGGTCGCCAAGCTCATCTTCAAAGCGTTGCAGGAGTTTTTTAAGTTCCGCCTTGGCGCCCTCGATGATCGGCTGGCTCTGCTCTTTGGCGTCTTTCATCGACTCCATACGAAGTTTCTGATAAGCGCTATCGAAATGGGCCATGCCGTAATCGGTAAGGATGCGCGCCTTGGCTTTTTTTGACGGATCTTTGGGCATCAGCGCCGGGCTCGGGTATTTTTCCTCCAAATACTCATTGATGATCAACGACTCGTAAAGCACAGTGCTGTCGTCGACCAACACTGGAACTTTGCCGTAGGGATTCATTTTTAAATAGTCCGGAGCCTTCTGTTCTTTTTTCGTCAGGTCAACTGGGACAATTTCATAAGGTAGATTTTTTTCGGCTAAAACAACTTTGACCCGTTGGCAATTGGGCGAAGATTTAAAATCGTAAAGCTTGATCATGACGGCGGTCCTTTCGAGCAAAAAGATATGCTGGATCTATACTAGGAAAGAGACTAAAGGAAAAGTCCCGACCGAGCAGCGTCGTTGCTTGAAGTACCCTTTTATTGATGTTAAGCGGAGAACGGTCCGGCAGGATTTTAGGAAGTTTTCATAATGACTGCAGCGGAATCGGCGAAAATACTTGTAGGTGGATTGAAAGGAGCGGGCATCAGTCTGATCGCTACCTTGCCTGATATCAACCTTTCCGAACTGCTGCGCGAGGTAGAAGAAGCACAGGATGTAATTCATGTGCCACTTTGTCGCGAAGAGGAGGGCATGGGTATCTGCGCCGGCGGCTATTTGGTCGGTAAAAAATGCGCCGCGATCATGCAGAACGGCGGCTTCTTCAACAGCAACAACGCTATCGTCAGTACCTTGCTGCAGTATCAGATCCCGCTGCTTTTGCTTATCTATTACGCCGGCGACATCGGCGACCGAACGTTTGCTACGACCGGAAGTATGACCGAGCCGGTGCTGCAAGCTCTGGGAATCCGCTACTACGTCATGCGCGACATCGCCGATGCGCCGGAGTTGATCAAACGCGCCCAGGTTCTCGCCGAGGACTCGAAAAAACCGATTGCGCTTTTGTTGACCAAGGAAGTATTGGGCCGACGGCCGGCGCTCCAATCGCTCTGAGGCAACAATGAAACGTTACGACTGTTTACAGGCACTGGCGCTGCAAGTGAAAGATGCCCTTGTGGTGAGTTCCGCGGGTGCGATGACTTTGGAGTGGAACTCACTCCATCCGAGCGACGGCAATTTTCGTGTCCGCACCTTAGGATTGTGCTCGTCAATCGCTCTCGGAATGGCACTTGGACTACCGCATCGCAAAGTTGTCGCACTCGACGGCGATGGTTCGTTGTTGATGAATCTTTGCTCGCTCCCGACGATTGCCCGGATGAAGCCGGGAAACCTCGTTCACATAGTATTCGACAACGAAGTTTACGAAGCGTCCGGCAGCAAGAAAACCGCTACGGCGACCGGTGCCGATCTCGTCGCTATCGCGTGCGCCGCCGGCATCGGGAATTCCCAGTGGGCGAAAACTGTTGACGAGTTCGCGGCAGTTACGGCGGCGGCGTTGAGCGGCAACGATCTCTGTTTCATCGGTGCCAAAGTCACTAGCGAAAGAACCGCGGTGCCTCCGTTTCCTATCGACGAAGTCGAGAATAAGTATCGCTTCATTCGTCACATCGAAAATACCGAGAAGATCGAGATCTTCAAGACTAATTTGCCGGCGAGTTACACGTAAGCTCGACGCCTTCATGAAAATCGATATCGAATTTAATTCGGGAGCCCAGCTACCGATGGACGCCATCCCGGAGCTAGCACGTCAAGCCGAAGCGCATGGCTTTGATTGCGCTTGGGCTGGGGAGGCAAATAATAAAGATCCGACTGTGATGCTGTCCGCGATCGCGGCGGTGACCCGTCAGTTGAAGATCGGTTCGGCGATCTATCATATTCTCGGTCGCACGCCGGCGACGTTGGCGTTACAGGCGACGGGACTCGACGAATTGACTGGCGGGAGGTTTCTTCTGGGCATTGGCTCGTCCAATCCGACAATCGCCAAATGGCATGGCCAGATATTCGATCATCCCCTCGGCCGCGTGCGTGAGTATATCGATATTGTCCGGGCAGCCATGCGCGGGGATAAGCTTGCCTTCAACGGTAAATATTTCTCCGCCGAGAATTTTAAGATGGCGTTCAAACCTTCGGGCCGAACGATCCCCATCTATTTGGCGGCGTTCGGTTCGCAAATGTGCCGCCTTGCCGGGCAAATCACCGACGGCGTGCTGATCAACATGGCCAATCCAACGGAGATTCGCCGCATTGCCGAGGAGGTGAGGGCGGGGGCGCGGCAGGTCGGCAAGGATCCGGCGAATATGGAAATAATCTGCAAGATTCGCTGTTCCATTGCTCCCCGGTATGATACTGCGCGGGACGCGCTAAGCCATGCTCTAACCTATTATGCGCTCGCCGATTATTATCGTGACCTGCTCGGCAGAATGGGATTTGCCGGAGAGGTTGAAGCGATGCGCGCAGCTTGGAAATCCGGCGGATTTCACGCTGCGCGCAAGCTAATCTCGGATCCAATGTTCGGTAGTTTGCCGCTGATCGCCGCGACCTCGGCGCCACAGGTGGTCGAGCAGATCAAACCATATGTTGAAGCCGGGGCTACCCGCGTGATTTTACCCTACGTCGCGGCATCAGCCGACGTTGTCGGCGAAATGAAAAGTTTTATCGAGTACTGGAGCCCGGCCGTTACCAGTTCGCTCGGCTAAGAGGAGTATCTCATGTCGTTCGATTTATTTAATCCCGCGGGATTGGAAGCGCCCGTAGGATATGCTCATGCCGCCAAGATCACCGGTGGTACGACGGTTCACATCGCCGGTCAAGCGCCGTTCGACGTTAACGGCCAAGTCGTTGGCAAGGGAAATTTTGTTGCTCAGTTCACCCAAGTGATGAGTAATCTCAAGACAGCGATAGAAGCAGTCGGGGGAAGCCCCAACCAATATGCCGTACTGACAATCTACGTAACGGAGTTGGAATCGTACTGGAACAACAAAAAACCGCTCGGCGGCGCCTATCGCGCGGTGTTCGGGAAACATTTTCCTGCCATTACATTGGTCGAGGTGAAGCGCTTGTATAATCCAGATTGCATGTTGGAGATTTCTGGAATTGCAGTGATCGATTGAATCGTAAGAGCCAAGGAGTTTTCCTGCTTGTTTGGCGTATTTTGCTCCTGATCAGACAAATTTGCTCGTTCTCGGGTACCTATACGTGCCAGCTCGATGGTGAACCAACGCAGTTTCAGCACGTTAGTCATTGGCCTGTGAATTGCTCAACACAAAGCCATTATCTTCAAAGGTGGCTTCGAGACTCACATGTTGCGTACCCCCGAAATTTCTTTGCTAAACCGCGAGCACGATGCAGATCTTTTCGAAACCGTCACAGAGGAAGAAATCATTTTTCTTTGGCGCTCGATCAAGGGGCGCGGGCTTTCCGAGGATGAAGCTTGGCAAGCCGAGGTGACAGGAATGGCACTCGATATGGCGTTTGCCAAGAGCAAGTGTTGCGCGCTCACCGAGCATTAGATAACCCTGCCGGCCGTTAGATTTGCGCTCGACCCGTCAGATTTCCGCACGCCTGGGCATAGTACTTCCCGCTGCCTTAACTGCTTTACTTTATTGATCTTAGCGAGAAAATCTGCTTCAATCTTCCTAGGATAAAGGGGAGATTGACATGTCTCGCATCACCGTCGAAGACTGTTTAGAAAAGGTCACCAATCGGTTTGAATTAGTACTCTTGGCGTCGAAGCGCGCACGTCATTTGTCTCAGGGCGCCAAACCGCTCATTGATTCCGACAATCGCGAGGTCGTCGTCGCCCTGCGCGAGATCGCCGCCGGTAAAATCCGAAAAATCCCAACAGACTCCTAAAACTTCATCGCGGCGTCAATTCTCGCCCTGAGATCCACCTGCATAGACTTAAATTGACACCTTCGCGGGCGCCACTTCATTGGGGCATTTTGTGAAGGTGTGTGATGCCGCCAATGGCCGAAGAAGAAACTTCCCAAACTAATATTCCCTTCGTCGAATTCGATCTGCCGAAAATCGTCGACGAGGAAGAGCCGGACAGCAGCCGGAAGGCGCTCGTTCCGTTCGATCCCCTCCAACGATATCTCGCAGAGATTCGCCGTTTCGCCGTCCTTAGCCGCGAGGAAGAGCATAAGCTTGCCGTTGAATACAAAGAATTTGGCAATCTAGAAGCAGCTTATAAATTAGTGACTGCCAATCTCCGTTTGGTGGTGATGATCGCCCGTGAATACCAAAAATCCTTCAAGACTTTGCTCGACCTGGTACAGGAAGGGAACATGGGACTCATGGAAGCGGTGAAGAATTTCGATCCTTATCGCGGTGTACGCTTCCCGTCCTATGCCGTATGGTGGATTCGCGCCTACATGATCCGTTACATCATGAACGATTGGCGCATGGTCAAAATCGGCACCACACAGGCGCAGCGCAAATTGTTTTTCAATCTGCAAAAAGAAAAAGAGCGCATCGAGGCCGAGGGGCTTACCGTGGGGCCAAAACTCTTGGCTCAACGCCTCAACGTCAAAGAAGACGAAGTCATCGAGATGGAGCAGCGCTTAGCCAGCCGAGATCTTTCGGTTGATGTGCCCATCGGCGACGATGATGAGGCGACACTGCTGCACTTTTTACCCGATCATAAGCAGAATCCGGAAGAAGAATACGCCGAGTCGCAGTATCAGCAGATGCTGCGCGAAAAGATGGAGCAGTTCGCCAAGACGTTGAAGGACAAGGAACTGGTGATTTACCGGGAACGCTTGCTCAACGAAGATCCTTCGACTCTGCGCGAAATCGGCGACAAATACGGCATCAGCCGCGAACGCGTACGGCAAATCGAAGAACGCGTTAAGAAAAAATTGAAGACCTATCTCAGCAAGGAACTCAAAGACGCCACAGATATCACTGGCGCCGATTGATCATTGCTCTCGTTGAGCGTCAACCTCGATCATTTCCGTGAGCAAAATTGCCGCGAGTTCGCTTGCGCGAATTGGCGCCATTTGATAGCAAAATTAGATCGAACTTTGGAGGAACGTAGTTGCAATTTGAAAAACAAGTGGAAATCCACGTGCCGCGGGAAAAGGTTTGGAAATTTATCTGGGATATCGACCGGTTTATCGCTTGTGTGCCGGGGTGCAAAGATGCGAAAACCGTGGAAGAAGGTAAACGTTACACCGCGACCATGGTGGAGAAGGTTGGACCTTTTAAGGTTGAGTTTCCCACGACCATCGAAGTCTTGGAGCGCGCAGAACTTAGCCATATCAAAGCGCAGGCCTCGGGCGCCGACAACAAGATTGGCAGCCGCATGAAAATCGATCTCGACGTCAATCTGCGCGAGCAGGATAACACGACCGTCGTGAGTTTTGTCGCGGGCGTCGATATTCTGGGCAAGCTCGCTGCGCTCGGCCATGGGATTATCAAACGTAAGGCTGACCAAGTGCTTGATGAGTTCGCCCAGGCGGTGAAAACGACCTTAGAGGGAGACAACTGAGATGCTCAAACGGTTTCGATTGGAAGAACCAGAAAGCGTCGCAGACGTCTCCGAACTACTCGGCCGATTTGGCGATAGCGCGAAGATCTACGCCGGTGGCACCGAACTTTTGTTGGCGATGAAGGAAGGCCTGGTTCATTACGAACGGCTGATCAACGTCAAAAACATCAAAGGTCTCGGGGAAGTTGCCGGCGACAATGGCACGATCAGAATCGGTGCTTTATGCACCCATCACGAATTGGAAAATTCCCCGTTGTTGCAACAGAAACTGCCGTCCTTTGTTAAACTGGAGCAAAACGTAGCGAATGTGCGTGTTCGCCAGGCTGGTTCCATCGGCGGCAATATTTGTTTTGCCGAACCCCACGCTGATCCTGGAACCTTATTTATCGCCTTGGATGCAGTCATGGTTGCCGAGAAGAGTTCCAGCAAGCGTGAGATTAGTGCCAGTGATTTTTTTGTCGATGCCTTTGAGACGTCGCTGGCCACCGATGAGCTGCTCACTGAAATCCGCATACCCACACCCGGCGCTAATCGCCGGAGTGCTTATCTAAAATTCGGCTATTTGGAAAGGCCAAGTGTCGGTGTGGCCGTGGCTTTGACGTTCGACAGCGCCGGCGTGAACGACGTGAAAATTGCTGTCGGCTGCGCTGGTCCCGCACCAAGACGTGTCACCGAAGCTGAAGCCTTGCTTAACGGTAAGAGTAAGGACGAGGCGGTGAGTCTCTTGGCGCAGGCAGGGGCCGTCGCTGGCCGGGCATCGGAGGCAATCAGCGATCTGCATGGCGCGCAGGACTATAAAGAACATATTGTTGGCGTGTTACTGAAGCGCGCGTTTAACAGCATCGTCAGCTGAGAACCTCATAATAATTTCTACGTTGGAGATATACATGTCCAAACAGATGACCCGCCATGCCGATACGCAATCGATCTCTGTGTCGTTTACGCTCAATGGCAGGTCGCAGGAAATAGAAGTCGAACCCCACGAATTGCTGCTCGATGTCGTACGGGACCGATTGGGATTGACCGGCGCCAAACGTTCCTGCGATGTGCAAGTGTGCGGTGCCTGTACCTTATTGGTGGACGGCCGGCCGGTGAGTGCATGCACAACCCTGGCTTTCGAGGTACGTGGTCGTTCGGTGATGACAATTGAGGGATTGGCGGAGGACGGTAAGCTCCATCCGCTGCAAAATGCCTTCATCGAGCATGGCGGCTTTCAGTGCGGCTTTTGCACGCCCGGCATGCTGTTGGCCTCGAAAGCGCTACTCGACGAAAATCCCGACCCAAGCGAAGCCGAGCTGAAGCACTTTATGCATGGCAACCTGTGTCGCTGCACCGGTTACAAGAAGATTATCGAATCGATTATGGCTGCGGCTAAAGAGATGCGGAACCGCTAGAACTCGCCGCGCGAGTAATGCAATTCGAAATTCCAGATCGGCTCTTGAATATCTTAAATCTGAAATTCGTAATTTGAACCTTCCGTAGCACGCCGGTTAGTCCTCGATGCCGTATTCTTTCCAGCGGCTTGTAACTAGATCGAGGTGTTCTTTAGGCGGTAGCGAAATCGCCGGATACTTGTGTTTGCGCGTGGCGTCAATTGCTACGCGCGAGCCGACATAACGACTCGCATGATGTTGCACGACGTCGGCCGGTGCCTGCGACGGGTCGAGTCCAACCGCTTGAACGTCCCGTTCAATATAAACATCTTTCTCCGGCCTCACATGCCAGCTGAGCGCCCAATCGACGGCGAAGTCGTCCCATACATCGATATCTTCATCGACCACCACAGTGATCTTGCCGAAGCCCGTGCGCTGCGACCATGCGCCGTACATCAGCTGGCGCACCTGGCCGTCGAACTGTTTTTTGAGCGATATGACCAAATACGCGCCGCTGCCGCCGGCTTCCTTCAGGCGCAGGTCCTTGATCGGAAGACGTAATATGTCTTTCAAATGTTTGAACAGAGGCCATTCCCGACCGACACCGCGAATACAACTGGATTCAGACGGCGGCATCTGACTGATGAACGCTTGATACAGCGGCTTGTTGCGAAAAGTCATGCATTTAATGTTGAAAAACGGCTCATTGCCGGCGGGGCCCATGTAGCCGGTGTATTCACCAAATGGGCCTTCATGTTCGAAGGCATTGGGCGGAATCTCGCCTTCGAGGACGATCTCCGCGCTGGCAGGAACTTCCAGCGGTACGGTTTCACAAGCAATCATGTCGACTGCTTCACCGCGTAAGGCTCCGGCGACCGCGAACTCATCGAGTGCCTCGGAGATTTTTGAGACCGACACATAACCGATTGATGGATCGGCGCCGATGACGACCGCCAGAGGCGTCGGCTTGTTCTGGGCGTTGTTCTTGTACATATGCCACGCCATGTCTTGGCGTTTGCCGATCAACAGGCCGGTTTTGTTCGGACCTTTTACTTGCATGCGGTAGGTACCGACATTGCGCACGCCGGTCTCGGGATCTTTAGTGATAAGGTACGGCGAGGTGAAAAACGGGCCCGGGTCCTCACCTACAGTCCACGTTGGCACCGGCAATTTGGTGATGTCGACTTCCTTCCCGTGCAGAATGTTTTCCTTGCACGGTGCATGCTTAACCAATCTCGGCTCGATGGGATGCTCGAGCGCCTGATCCCATTTGCGGTTGATACCTTCGACGGTCTCGGTTTGTAGCCCCAATGCATAAATTTCGCGCGAGGCGCCAAGCACACCGGCAACCACCGGAATGTCGAAACCCGCGACATTCTCAAAAACGAGCGCAGGACGTTGCGCTGGAGGGATTTTCTTGAACAGTTGCCGGCAAACAGCGGCAATCTCCCAGTCTTTGTCGACTTTTTTCGTTACCCGTTTCAATTTGCCATGCTTTTCGAGCGCCGCGACATAGTCGCGGAGATCTTTGTACGCCATGAACCCTCCAATCAGAAAAGAAACCGAACGAAATTTCTTCGAATACTAGACAGAAATCGTCAAAGTATCAACGATTCCAATGTGAAATATATTGGCGGGCTAGTTGAAGGCGACGGCGAATGGAGCTTAAGCGCGGATCTCGGCGCGCATAAAGATTATGTATGAAATGCCGAAGCAAACCGCGACTAAGGCGAACATCGTCGTTATGTGCGGCCAGATCAGGTTCAGACTTTGACCGAGGGCGAGCGGGGTGGGTAGAATCCCTTCGGCTTGGCTCTGTAACGCCATGCCGAAAACTCGTGCAGCAGGATTCAAAAGAATGCCGACGCTTTCATTGAACAACGTGCTGGGTGAAACCCGGCCGACAATATTTTCGATATCGGATTTGCGGGCAACCGCTTCCGGTGTGGTGGCATCGGGAACGACCATGTTCGCGATCGCGCCGCTGATGACTGCGACGAACAGCGAGAGAAACAGCCAGACGGCAATGGAAGCGAGGGCTGCCGTGACAGTTTTCTGAAACAGCAAAGAAAAGAGCATGGCTAATGCCAACCAAAAGCCGACATAAAAAATTCCCACCACGGTAAAAATGATCATCCGCCAGAGTTCTTCGGCATTGGGTGGAAAGCCTAACAGTGTAATGCCCAAGCCGATCACTAGGAGCAAAATCGAGCCCCATAACACACCGACCGTGGTCAGGCCCGCGAAGAACTTACCATTGATCAGGCTGTCGCGGTAAATCGGCTGAGATAGCACGCGGCTGAGCGTTCCGCGGGCGTATTCACCGCTGATTGAATCGAATCCCAATGTGATGCCGACCAGCGGACCGAAGAATCCCAAAAAGGTCGCCAAAGAAAATAGCGTATCGCCGCTCGAGGTTAACAGCAGTAGAAACACGTATTGGGTCGGCACGGTGTCGGTGTTGGCGCGGATCGCCTGTCCGGTAGCATAGGCAGCCCACAGTCCGGAAAAGACGATCAGGATCAGCAGGATCATGAAACGCCGGCTGCTAAAGTGGTCGGCAAGCTCTTTCCAAAACACCACACTCATTTTTTACGCCTCGCGGAAATATTTGAGATAGATTTCTTCCAAGGTCGGGTCTTCGGAGCGAAGCTGCAATAAGCTTAATCCCCGGCGCG
>DATLCH010000184.1:0-3170 GCA_035526465.1 Candidatus Limnocylindrales bacterium
CTCAAAGACGCCGGCAAGTAGTCGAGTTAGATTTTCATCACAAAGACAATAATCAAAATGGCGAACCAGCTTTCCGAAGCTTTCGCCTGCGCGGTGATCACGAGGAATTTACTTTGAGGATCAACTCATGACGACGACAGGCATAGTGAATTTCACTATTAAGCCGGCCACTAAGAAGGATGTGCCGGTAATTCTGAATTTCATTAAAAAGCTTGCGGACTACGAACGCTTATCACATGAAGTAGTAGCGACTGAGGAGCTTTTGCAGCGGACCCTATTCGGCCAGCGACGCACTGCGGAAGTTGCGCTCGGCTATGTGAACAGTGACCCGGTCGGATTTGTTTTGTTCTTTCACAACTTCTCGACTTTTGTCGGCCGGCCAGGGATATACATAGAGGATCTGTTCATCGATGAACCGTTCCGCCGACGCGGTTTCGGCGGCGCGCTGTTGCGCCACGTCGCCAAGCTGGCAGCGGCGCGCGAATGCGGCCGGCTAGAATGGTCGGTGTTGGATTGGAACGAGCCGGCGATTAACTTTTATAGAAAGCTCGGCGCCGGATCGATGAATGAGTGGACGGTATTTCGTATGACCGGAGAAAACTTGCGGCGTCTTGCCGACCGTAAGAGTTAAACCACGAAGTTTGTGTCTTCTCGACGTCAACTTCGCGCGCTTTCGATTTACATTAAACTGTCGGATTGAAAACGCCCGTTCAGTTTGCCTGTTTGTTGGGAAATGGGATCTTAATCTCTATGCGGGTTCCTTTGCCGGGACTCGATGCAATGTCCAAAGTTCCGCCCAGTTTTTCCGCGCGTTCTCTCATGCCTTTCAATCCGTAGTGGTTACTGCCTTCGGCGGCGGCGACGATGAATCCGATACCGTTGTCGCTAAGACTGGCTCGATAGCCAGATTGGATGCGTGCCAGCGACAAGCATATTTCCGACGCACGGGCGTGGCGCACCGCGTTGAGTACCCCTTCGCGCAAGGTGAAGTAGAGTTCTTTTTCGACCTCGATTGGCAGGTCGTCGGCGTCAATGGTGCATTGGAGTTCAACGTGGAATCCGCTGCGTGCGCTAAATATGTTTAACTCCTCTTTAAGCCGACGCTCCAAGGAACCGGCTTGCATCTGATCCCCGGCTTGATTTTCGGCGAGCAGGTTGCGGATTTCGGTGATTGCGTGATCGAGACTGGCTTCGATGGTCAGAAGCTCGTTTTCTACCGCCGACACGTCGCTTTTCAGGTAGTGATGGCAAGCGTCGAGGCGCATCCGCGCGCTGGTGAGCAGCTGTAAAGCGCGGTCGTGAAGCTCTCGTGACAGCCGTAAGCGCTCCTCTACGACAGCCGCTGCGATGGCATCCTTGTTATCGGCCTTAACCGGTTTCATGTAGACTCTGCTTTGCGCTGGGCTCAGCGGTGTTCCGATCCGCAAGCGATTTCAGACTGTTCACGTCTCGAGATATCGGCCCAAAAATGCCAGGGTTCGCGGCCATGCCTGGGCTTCGGCGCTCGGGCGAAACGAGTCTTTGGTATTGTCCATGAATGCGTGCCCGGCCCCCGCATAGGCATAGAACTCATGGGCTTTATCGTACTTAGTCAACTCCGCGGCGAGTTTCTCGCGGTCTTCGGGCGATGGATTTTTGTCGTCGTCGCCAAAGTGTCCTTGAATTGGACAATGAATATCGACGGTGCGTTCGAACGGCGACGGAATATCGCGGCCCCAGGAGCGTCCTGTGTTGCCGGGATAAAAACTTACCGCGGCTTTGAATTCCGGGTTGGTTGCGGCTGCCAAATAGACCACCCGGCCGCCCATGCAAAAGCCGATAATGCCGATGCGTTTGCTATCTACGGCGGAATGGTTTTGCAGAAACTTTACCGTTGCGTCGACATCCGCGATGACGCGCCGGTCGCCGAGGCGTTGGCTGCGGGTGCGCGGATCGTCTTGAGAGTCGGGACCGTCGCGGTGGTACAAATTGGGGGCAGCGGCGACGTAGCCGGCGTCGGCGAGGCGTTGGGCGATTCCCTGAATGAACTCATCTACACCGGTCTGATGTTGAATCACGACCACTGCCGGAAATGGCCCCGTGCCGCTGGGGACGCTTACGTACAGCGGCATCGCGTTGTTATCAGAATTGGTTTGTTGCCAACTGGAAGTTGCCATCTTTCGTGCCTCGAATTATTGCCGTCTAGCTTAGGTATCACGCGGAGTCAAATCAACATTGGGCGGTGTTGTGCTAATCGAGATGGTCGAGAATCTGCCGCAAGCTGTGGATGCGACCGTCCAACGCGATATTACCGGTGAGGTCGCGGTCGACCAAGAGCGCGCGTATGCCGGCGCTTCTCGCCCCTTGTAAGTCGTTGATCTCGCTATCGCCGATATGCAGCGCTTGACTCGGGGTCAGGCCAAAGCGCGCGAGCGCGATGTTGAAAATTTCCGGCTGCGGTTTGGCATAACCCACCGCGCTCGAGACAAAGATCTGCGCGAACCTGGCGCCGACGTTTAGCCCGTCGATGATTCGCAGCAGTCTGGAATCGAAGTTGGAGATCACGGCGAGCACGAGACCGCGTTGTTTAAGCGCGTCGAGGGTTTCAACCGCTTCGGGATAAAGCAGCCAGGCATCGGGTTGAGCGAAGTAGGCAAACAGTTCATCGAAATATTCGTTAAAACCGACAAACTCACCCCAAGGTTCAAAAACTTGCGCCACCAGCTGTTTCCACCACTGGCGCTCACGCGCTACGATTTCCGCAGGAACTACGCCGGGGAAGGCGAGCGGCGGCGCGCAGTCAAAGCAAGTACGGAAGCGTTCTAGTAGCTCTGCCGGCGTCACCGACTTGCCATACTGGGCGGCAATTGCGGCATAGCTTTCGCCGACTCTGCGCGCGGGTTTGATCAATGTGCCGGCAGCGTCGAAGAAAACTGCTTTGGTTCTGTTACCGGACAAATTCGCGTGAGCCATTATTTCGTTTTGTAACAGAATGCTCGCGCTGCTGTGAGCCAGCGCTCGAGTTGGTTTGGACCGTACCATCCTTTATAATTGAAATCGATGAGCAAAAAAGCCGCCTTGATAGTAGTCGATGTGCAAAACGATTTTTGTCCGGGCGGTTCGTTGGGGATCGCCGACGGCGATCGGGTCGTGATAGCGATTAATCGATATGTCGAGCAGTTTGCCGCTGT
>DATLCH010000227.1:0-7034 GCA_035526465.1 Candidatus Limnocylindrales bacterium
GCTTTTGCTGCGACGGTCGAGTTCCGCCAAGAGTTGTTTCTGTTGGTCGTTTGAGAGATTGTTCAACCGTTCCTGGTCCCAATTGAACAACAAATTATTGAGTTCGGCCGGCGCGGGTGCGCGGTAGCCAATTTTTATAACGCTACGCCCATTCCGGTCTTGCCGATCGATCAGCCAGACTTCCATGAAGCCCGCGAGTTGCCGCGCCACTTGGAGTGTAAAGCCGCTGTAAGGCCCCTGACTGTTCACAAAGTTCTGCAGCGGGCGCTCATGGCGGTCCACAGACGAGAGGTGCTCGTACACCTGAGCGAAGTCACGTGCGTAAGTCGCACGCAGGTAGCCGTCCACGGCCGTGAGAGGACGATTCGATTGCGTATTCATAGATCGAATCAACAAATAGGCGCCCACGACCGCTACGACGACTAGGAAGGAGGCGAGGACGATTTTGCTACGATACATAGTATGTTGCTCGACGCCGTGAATCGCTAACCGGCGTGCGTCTGGCATCAAGCTGCATTCAACGCTGAATGCCTACCTTCTTCGCCGCGTCTTTGGCGCGATCCGCGGTCATCGGCCCGAGGACGATGTCGCGAATGATCCCCTCTCCGTCGACAAAAAAGGTCGCCGGTGGGCCGAAAATTCGGTACGCGCGCTTTACGGTGCTGTTCAGGTCGAGCGCGATGGGAAAAACCAGCTTGGCCTCTTTTGCATACTCCGTGACCGCGCCACGAGTGTCTTCCACGGCGATGCCGAGCACTTGATAACTGCCGCTCGCCTTGGCCGCCAGTCCGTTTATGAGCGGCATTTCTTCGCGGCAAGGGTCACACCAACTGGCGAAGAAATTTATAACTAGTGGCTTGCCGTGGAAACTTTCTAACGCCGCCGTTTTCCCTTCCAAGGTTTTCAAATCAAATGGAATGGCATTGCTGCCGATAGCGGGAGCAATGTTGTGCGGTGCCGGATGCGCATGTTGCGCCCAACTCGGGTTTGCCGTCATCGCCATGAAGATTGCGTACCCTAAGATCAATCTAGTCAACATGAGTATTCGCGGTTTCGTTAATTTTTTAGTGCGTCGCGAGTTCATCGGCTCACCTCCGCACTTCTGAGCACCACGCGCGAGTCTTCGCCGTCGGTTTCGGTCCACGCGACATTCAACTGAGTTCCCTTGAGCGCAAGCGTCGCGCGGTTGGCGTTGCCTTTGGCGTTACTGACTTGCTGGATCGTGCCCCAGGATTTGCCGTCGGCCCCAAGCGTGCGCATATAAATCTGCGCCCGATTGTTGGTATCGAGATTGCTCCAGGCAAAATAAATCGTGTCGTCCGCGCCGACCACAAGATTGTTATAAAGAGTTTCCGGCGCGGTGTTGGCATCGATCAACGTTCGCGGCGCGAAACTCTTCCCGCCGTCGTTCGACATACTGTAGTAGATCCCGGCTTCTGCTTCGGAGCGGCCCTGCGTAAACCAACTGACGTGCAGTTGCCCACGACTATCGCGGCCGATGCTCGGACCCGAATGCGGGCAGGACGGCACTTGCCAGCCGTCGTTGCTGATTTCTACCGGCACGTTAAAGCTGGCGCCACCGTCGATCGATTTCCGCAGTACGTGGTTGCGAATTTTCTTTGCGTCGACTTCGCGGTCGACTATATAAACTGTTTGGCCGGCATCGGCGAAATTGACGCTCAATTTACAACACTCGCACAGGCCTTCGCCGACTTGATAATTCGTCGTTAGCGCTCGGCCTCGGGAATCAATCTTCATCAGATACAACTGGCGCGGTTTAGGATTGTCCATGCGGCGGTCAATCCAGGCGATCAATAGATTGTTATCAGGCATGGTTTCGATAATTGGGAAGCGGCCGGCGCCTTGAACTTCGTTCAAGGTGCGCGCCGGTGTGAAGCCGCCTTTGCCGGCTTCCATGGCAAAGCGAATGTTGGCCCGGGTCTTGTCGCCTTTGGCGCCAGGAATCGACCAAACGGCAAATATTTTGCCATTGCGATCAAAAGCCAATTTCGGGCCGTTTTCTTCGCCTTGGACAGCTTCGATGTCGCTGTTGATTCGTTTCGCCGAGGTCCAGGTGTTGCCCCCATCATTCGATGCGGCGATGACTGCATTCCGCATCGGCGACGGTGCACCGTCGCCGCTCATCGGACCATGACCGGGATGCGGTTTTCCGCTTGGCCAGGGCGTCTCGTGGTCTTCAGTCCAAACGGCATACAACTTACCGTCGGGGCTGTAGCGCAAGAATGGCGTCGAAGGATTCGCTTCCGACCTGCCAAGACTGATCTCAGGGGTAAACTTCAGCTGTGCCGATCGAGTTGTTGCCGTCGGCTGCGCAAGTTCCGCGCCGCAACCAGTGCAGATGATAAAAATACAAAATGAAGACCATCTATCGACAGCCCACTTCATGGGAGACTCCTGCCTAAGTCCCTTAAGGTTTCCACATATAAGGTTGTTTTCGCCACATCCCTGTGACGAAAACAAACCTCACTAGTTAGCGAAATTACTTCGCCGTGATGGAAACTTAAGCTAGCGGCGGTGCGCGTTGAGAAAAGGGCGAGGGGTTGAACGATTGAGTTACCGCGATGGCTTGGTCACCCTGAACCGCAAATCGACGTTCGACGACGACGACGGCGAATGCGTCGACGACGGAGGCATGGGCATTTTGCGCAATCGACAGCACGAAGCAGTCGGGTGGCTGTGGAGTTGGACGTGTTTGATGGTCGCTGTCTTCATGCTCTGCCCCGTGGGCATGCTCGTGACTGTGTTTGGCAGCGAGGGAATGTTCGGCTACGGGGAATCGCTCGAAGAAATGGTGCACCCGATGAGGTGCGGATGAAGCCAGAAAAAAACCAAAAACCGAGACGATGCTCAAATATAAGCCGCGTGCGCTTGCGCAAACTGGTTTTCGGGCCTTCATGTTTGTGCAACCGATGGTAATCGGATCGTGCCGGCAGTGCAACTCATGCGCAGATCGGCTATTTCGTCGTGAACTCGACCGTGTCGCGAGCGTCCAATTCGGTCTGGTGATCGCTTGCAACGACCCGCAATTCCAAGACATGCTTTCCTGGCTTGACCCCGTTCAACGTACCTTTAGTGCTCTCGAACATGCCCATCAATTCGCCGTCGATATAGGCGTGGGCGTGGTGACCGCGTTTACCCTTAGCGAGTTGGTACTGAATCTCGATTTTGTCGCCTTTCAGTATCTGGCCTTTGGTTGGCGCGAGGATTTTAATGCTGGCGCCTTCGGCGGGCTGAAGCGGGGGAGTCGATGCCGTCGCCGGCGCGGTTTTGGCTTGTGTCTGTTCTTTGCCATGTTGATGCTGTGCCTGCGCAATTTTTGGTAAGAGAGTCAGAGCTAATATCAAAACAATAATGACATTGATTCTTGTCGCCATTCTAACATTCCTCTAACCGCGATTTCACCATATTTGACCCATTGGCGAAAGCCGCTCAGTGACTTTACCCTTAGACGTTGGAGAAGCCCGCGCCCCGATCGGGCCTAAAAAATGTTTTTCGCCGGTCAACGCTGTAGGCGGAAGCGATAAACGAAAGTAAACTCAGCGGGAATGTTTTGGCCGTCGCGCTGAGCGGGTTCAAAGCGCGATTGTTTCACAGCTTTGAGGGCTTCTTCGTCGAACCCACTGCCGCCGCTTTTGACGATTTCGGCCCTGGTCACCCTTCCTTCCAGGTCGACCTCTATTCTCAATGACACGTCGCTTTCGAGTCCGGCGCGCAGTGCCATCATTGGATAAGCCGCGCGTACGGTTTGAATCGGCTTGGCTTCGCGATTGGTTCGCAATACAGTCTGCGCTGGCAAACCCGCCGCCCCGGAACTGCGGCCCAACCCCGCAGCCGCCGTGCCACCTCCGCCGCCGGCACTTCCGGCGCCTGGTACTATGCCAACATCGCCAGTTCCAAATAGGTTTCCGCCGCCCGCTGCGCTGCCGCCGGCTTCGACGCGAGCGCTGGGAGCAAGCGATTTTGCGTCAACTGTTTTTGTTGCATCTTGCTTCGCCGGAGGAATCGACGGCTCTAGCGGATCCGGGTTCGTTATCGGAACGCTGGTAAGCAGTGGGCTCTCCTGCGGTTTCTCATATTTAACCACCGGCGGCGTTGGCTGTATCTTTTTGCTTTCGGACGGGGCGGCTATTTTCTCTTTCGGCGCCGTCGTGTCCGTGGGCGGTAAATCGACCAGGCCGATCTGCAGATAGTCCTGCCGGCGCAGCGGACGATCTTGAATGATGATCGAGGCGAGCAGAATCACCACAATGTGAATAGCGCAGGACAAATAGAAGGGGATGTAAAACGTGCTAACGCTCACGGCCCGGCATTCCTTCAGCTACTGTACACTTCTCGGTTGGCGGTTCTGTTCCGAAAAGCCAAGATTCAATGACGACCGGTCAACGCACGGCTCGAGCCGGCGAGCAGCGCGCCATGACCAGTCCATCTTTGATGATGATATGGAGTTAAACATTAGTCATTTAAGAACCGACGCAGTTGGCAGTCTATCAATGCGCCGGCTCTGGTCTCAGAGGGATGAGTTTCCTTACTGGTTCGCGGAAGAACAGAAGCAACGTCATGCCGAGGAAATAGGAACATGAGACAACGCCGAAGGTGGTTTGAAAACCCGAGGTGCTCATCAGCCAACCGGCGAAGATCGTCCAAAACGGCGACATGATGAAACCAATGCAGTAGTACAGACTGAACGCGGCATCGAGGATGTCTTCTTCAGCGACATCGGTGAGCAGCGCTTGGGTCAAGGTCTGCCGCGAGGTGACCACCGCTCCGTAAAGAATCAGATTGGCGAACAAACCGATCGATACATGATCTTGCAGGCTCAGCCAGACCGTCGACAACGCCGATAGCAACAGTGACATTTGCAGGGTTCGCGTGCGATGAAACCGATCAGAAATCCAGCCCCATGCCATGGGGCCGAGCAGTCCGCCGACTTGAATCAACGTGAACAAGAAAGCGGCGTACGCCATATCCACTTTCAGATCGTTAATGAAATGCGGCACGATGTAGGTTTCGTTGATACCGTGGCCTAAGCCCGCGCCGCCGACCATCAATACTAAAGAGATCAGCAAAATGTTTTTGTTCTTGAGGCAGCGCTTGTACGCGTCCAGTCCTACGGGGGTTAATTTTGATTTCTGGATATGCGCTGGGTTCAATCGAATCGTGTCTCGCAAGGCGAGGCAAGCGAAGCCCAGAAGAATGCTGGGAATACCAACAATCCAAAAAATTGCCCGCCAACCGATATGCGCTACCAGCACCGCAGCGAAGATTGGCGCGACCAGGCTGCCGAGATTGGCTGCGGTGGAGTGAAACGCCAAGGCGCGCCCGCGGGCCTTGCCAAAATAGGAGGCCAACGCTGTTGAGCCGACGGGATGCTGCGGACTCGTGCCAACGCCGCCGAGCACGCGGGTCACCATTATGAAAGCGTAACTCGAAGCAAAGCCGGTGGCGACGACGGAAATTCCCAGTAAAATATTACCGACCCCTAAGACGACGCCGCGGCGTACGTAAGGCACGATGAATCCAAAAAACGCCTGGAGAAAATTACCGACAAATCCGTAAACCGCGGTGATCGCGCCAATGGCGACAAAGCCGATGCCGAGATCGCGCATCATCAGCGGATAGAGCACGCCCAGCATGGACGACTGAAAATGATTCAAAAAATGGGCGCCGCAGACAATCGAGAATATGGCTGTCTTGCCTGAAGGTTCGGCGCCGGGCGTATTATGATCGCTGTGCTCCATAAAGTTTGTTCTCATCTCGGGTCATTGAATTAGCCGATCGCGCTATTTTGCTTTCATGCAGCGATGCTTACCACATGTGAATCGTCATCCCCGCTCTAACGTTAAAGGGATCGCCGGGCGTATAATTTGAGCCATTCTGCCCGGGCAGTCCGGCGGCGAGTTCGTTAGGTGTGCGCGACTCGAAAACATGCTCGGCCGAGCGCCATTTGGTATTGGCCAGGTTTTGAAACTGCATGAAGAAGTCATAGCGCTTCCAAGTATATTTTAGGAACAAATCGAAAATCGTCGAGGTCGGCGTCAGGATGCTGCCGTCTTCGATGCCGTATCGAGGGCCGATGTGGCGCATCTGCAGTCTCGCCTGGAGGCCGGAGTCGTGGCGCGCGGTGAGGCCGGTGAAAGCGAGAAAACGCGGCGCTAGGGGAACCTTGTCGCCGTTAACAAACTTCGCCCAAGTGTAGGAAATATCCGAATCTAAGGATAACCAGGGCAGGATATCGTAACGAACTTCGCTTTCTATGCCCTGGCGTCTGCTCGCCCCGCTGGGCTCGAAAGTTCCATCGTCGCCGACAAATACAAGTTCGCTGGACAGGTAGGAATTCCAAACAGACATGCTGAAATCCACTTTGTTCAATAGCTTTGTCCTCACTCCCAGCTCTCCCGACCAATAGCGCGCGAGCGCCTTGGCTGCATCCTGCACAACGATGCGCGCGTCGTTGCTGTGGAAGCCACCGCCCATATTGACGAACAAATTGGTTTGACGAGCGATGTCATTGTCGGTGAACGGCGTAAAAATCCAGTTCATTTTGGGATTGATCATCGACTTCGAAGCGGCGCCGGAAATCGGCTCAGTCGCCGGTCCATCTTGCGTTACCTTGAACCAGAAGTTGTCGAGGCGCATTCCCAATTGACCCCGCACCCAGTGAGCCAGACGAATTTCTTGGTGCGCGAACCAGCCGAGATTGGTTTGCTGAATGCCGTTATCATTGGTGGTGCTCAGGCGGCGCCGATCTTCCTGGTTAAATAAGCCTAACTTTATGTGATCAAACCGGCTTTGAAAGCCGAGTAGTGTTTCAGTCGCCAAGCCCCAAAGAAAATAGCTGCGCCGGTAGGTGATGTTATTGCCGGCTAGGAAACGTCTGTCGTTCTGCTCGATGCCGTCTCCGTTGACCGGATTATTGAGGAACAAGCTGAAATTCGACCACAGACGCAGCTTGTACCATGAAGACCAGGTTTGGGCGGTAAAACTTTGATTGGCATCCGTATAGTTATAAGTAA